>LIUH01000042.1:1512-2341 GCA_001462225.1 Fibrobacteria bacterium GUT31
CTCTTTTTTAAGGGACGCAAGAACAGCGGTGATTTGGCTTTGATCGATCAGAGGCTCTTTTTCAACTCTAACACGCTCGCCTTTTTCATCATACTCAAATTCGTATGTCTTCGCTCGGCGGCACTTTTGCGCAATTTTTTCGTAAAAAGCGATTTTAGCCTTGATGGTTTCCAGAATGATAAGTGAATCACGGTTAATCATATTTGCCTTTTCGATTTTTCCATTTAACTCTTTCAAAAGTTCCATGCGAGTATCAACTTCGGCAATTGCTTCTTTAAGAGTTCTGCCGTCACAGGGCCTCGTGTTTTCCTCTGCTCCTTTTGTCTTGTTGAACTCCGCACTTTCAATAGCACTGGTTAGATCGGCTATCCGCTCTTTGAGTTTATTTCGTAAGCGAAACGAGCTTGCTAAATTTAACATGGCGGCCTCCTGAGTGGAGTTTACATTATTGGTTGCGGGTTGGCAATTGACTTATTCGGGAATCTGATTGGTTCCAGTCTCTCCCTAATTGTCCGCCCACATTTCGCACTGACCGATAACAGTGGCAACCGCATCCTCCACACCTTCAGGCGGATATTTGTGATCTTTCAATAACTTCTTGATCATACGACGCATACCGGCACGGGCGGATTCTTTTTTCTGCCAATCAATGGTGCGGTTCTTGCGGAGCATATCGGTAAGTTCGCGAGTCATCGCTATAAGTTCCTCGTTCTGATAAAAATCCTTAACAGCTTGAGGGTTAGTTAGCGCGTCATAGAATGCCAACTCCTCATCAGTAAGACCAAGCGCATCGCCTTCTATGTGGGCGTTTGCCATATCTTTTGCCATT
>LIUH01000042.1:2543-2871 GCA_001462225.1 Fibrobacteria bacterium GUT31
TTTCATCGCACGAGAGAGCATTTCTGAGAATTTTTCCGATTTAACAAGGTTTGTTCTGCGATAAAGAGACACTTGCTCAGCAAGCAATTTTTTTAGTATCTCAACCGCGATATTGCGTTCCTTCATCTTGGCTATTTCATCAAGAAACTTTGGATCGAAAAGAGAGAATTCTGTATCTGAAAATAAATTGATAACACCTTCACTTCTTATGCTTGCTTTCAGTAGTTCGTTAATACGGGCATTTATTTCTTTCAACGACAACGGTCTGCCTTCGCCTGTAAATCGGGTTAGAAGCGTCCGAACTGCCTCGAAATAAGCCGCTTCAAAC
>LIUH01000042.1:3016-4487 GCA_001462225.1 Fibrobacteria bacterium GUT31
TCGAAATAAGCCGCTTCAAACCGCTGTTCAGGATAAAGCAGCGAACGGCAGAGTGATAAATGCTCGCTTTCAATAGTTCATTGATACGGGCATTTATTTCATTGAGCGACAATGGCCTACCTTCACCTGTAAAACGGGTTAAAAGTGTCCGAACCGCCTCGAAATACGCCGCTTCAAACCGCTGTTCGGCATTGAGCAGCGAACGACAGAGTGATAATGCCTGACGGAGCAGCATCGCTTCCTTGATAAACATATCTTTTTTGTTTGGCTTCACAGGTTCGGCATAACTTGGCTTTTGTTCAGCAGCCATTGAATATTGCTGGTCGTAATTTTTCTTAATTGCAACGGGTTTTGCCTTTTCTATTCTCAACATAAAGTTCACACCATCAGTGATAGTTCTTGCACGAATAAGATCGCTCTCTGTAGTTAAAAATGTTGAGTAATCAAAACCGTGGAACAGACTACGGCAAACTTCTAATTTTTCGATAAATTTCGGTAAAGCGGTTTTAGCAATATCTGTATCGCCGTAATTATTTTTATCGCGATTAGTATAGTCGTTCATCGCCTGCTTTAACGCAGAAGCTATACCAACATAATCAACTACCAATCCGCCTTCTTTTCTGATAATCGTATCACCCACTTTATGCGAGAAAACACGATTTACACGAGCAATCGCCTGCATAAGGCTATACCCTGCCATTGGCTTGTAAACATACATCGTGGCGAGAGAAGGCACATCAAAGCCGGTTAACCACATATCAACAACAATGGCGATCTTTAGCGGATCATCATCTTTCTTAAACTTTTTCGCCATATCTTCTTTATGGTTTCTGTTGCCAATTATTTTCTGCCAATCTTCAGGGTCGGTATTGACAGAAGTCATAACCACACCGAGTTTCTCTGACCATTTCGGGCGTAATTGTAACAACTTGCGGTAAATACTCATCGCAATTGTGCGGCTGTAAGCAACGATCATTGCTTTTCCAGTAAGTTCGTGCTGGCGGTTTTCTTCGTAATGTCTTATAACATCTTCGCACAGAGCAGCAATGGTTTGTTCCGCACCTAGTATAGATTCCATTTTACTTAGTTCTTTTTTGCTTTTTTCAATGGCATAAGGTTCAGCATTTTGCGCCATAATATCATACTCTGCGTCAATGAGTTTCAAAATATCATCATCTAATTTTAAATGGATGACGCGGCTTTCATAGTAAACAGGGCGTGTCGCGCCATCCTCAACAGATTGAGTTATATCGTAAATATCTATATAGTTGCCGAATACTTCAATAGTAGAGCGATCCTTTGTGGAAATTGGCGTACCTGTAAAACCTATGTAAGTTGCGTTTGGTAAGCTGTCGCGAATTATTCTCGCCGAACCGAGAATGATGCGGCCTGTTTTTGTGTCAACTTTTTCCTCCAGACCGTATTGTCCGCGGTGAGCTTCGTCAGCTATAACGATGATGTTTCGGCGATC
>LIUH01000043.1:0-19949 GCA_001462225.1 Fibrobacteria bacterium GUT31
CAAAAACGCATAGCGATAATAAACGCTGCGTTTGTGGGTTATGGCATATACAAGAATAATGAGGTGAGGGACAGGCACGAAGAATACAGTGATTTGCGTTCGGATTTTGGCGATGGCTGGGAGAAAGTGGAGGATGCCAAAACGGCAAGGAATGTTTCTTTTGCTTTGGGCGGTGCGTTTTTGGCGGCAGGAATAGGAGTGCATATATGGTTTTGAGTATGGTGTTTAGAGCGTTGTTCATAGCATTTTTGCTTTTCGGTTGCACTCAGGTTGAGCGTGACAACCCTTATGACCCGGACGGGATTAATTACAAGCCCGGCCTCGTTGAAATATCCAGTTCATCGGTTGAGCCGCCGCCGGGCAGTTCTTCCTCTGCAACACTGAGTTCGTCTAGCGTTGCGTCTAGCAGCAGTTCGGTTGAGCCGTCCAGTTCATCTGACTTGCTGAGTTCGTCGAGCGACGATGTGCCAAGCAGCAGTTCGACAGAGCCGTCTAGTTCGTCTGCTCTGCTGAGTTCGTCAAGCGAAGATGTGCCGAGCAGCAGTTCGGTTGAGCCGTCTAGTTCGTCTGCCTTGTCGAGTTCGTCAAGTGTTGCTGCGAGCAGCAGTTCGGTTGAAACGTGCACGGCAAACAGCAATACTTCAACGCATTATTGTTCCGAAGGCACAATGAAAGAATACGGTTCATTATCCGATAGCCGAGATGGTCAAATCTATAAAACGGTTATTATAGGTAAGCAAACTTGGATGGCGGAAAATTTGAATTATGCAGCTAGCAGCAGCATATGCTATGGCGACAATACTGGTAGTGATAGCCGAGGTTATTGTGATACCTATGGCAGATTGTATGATAGGCCAACGGCTCTGAATGCTTGCCCTTCCAATTGGCATTTGCCGGGTGAGCACGAGTGGGAAGTATTGATTGAGGCTGTTGGTGGTTCTGAAGTGGCAGGTAAAAAATTGAAAGCGGCAAGTGGCTGGAAAGACAACGGCAACGGCACAGATGATTATGGCTTTTCGGCTCTGCCAGGTGGCTGCTATGGTGAGGACGGTAGTTTCGGTGATGTCGGCGACACCGGCTACTGGTGGAATACCAGAACGATGTCTGGCAACTACTATTACAATGGTAGTTATTCCTATTTCGTGTTTAGTGGTTTATGCCACATGAGGAGCGAAACGGACACATTCATTTATAACATCTCCCTAATAAACTCCTTGCGTAGTGTTCGCTGCATAAAAGATTAAGTATAAAGTGCCGCCGCTAGCCGGAGGCTGGCGGCGAATACAAAGATTTGTGCCATGGTGGCATAAAACCTGTCAAACCTTAACTTTCCCCAAGTTTGGCAGGGTAAACCGGTTACAGGGGAAAATGGAGAAGAGAAGATGGTAAAAGAATGTTGCATTTGCGGTGAAAATGCTGAAGTTGAGAACACTGGCGAAGATTGCCACTCGTATATTAAGTACGAATGCAAGGTTTGCGGAAATTTTATAATAAGCATAGAAATTAGAGGTAATATTGACAAGGATAAATATGCTTCATTTCTGCATTATCATAATATATTCCTGTCGGAACAAGACAAGAAGAAATTTTGGTATCTAGTTTCTGGCAAGGAAGTTGAGAAAATACAAAAAAGATATCCTCATAATCGTGTAGTGACTAATCAAGAAATCGAGGATTGGTATCCGCAAACATTCAGTGAAAAAATCAATACTATACTTCTTGGTTTTTCAAAATTATCAAAATATGACGGCAGTTCCATTGAAATGACGCATGAGCAATGCTGTAGTGCTTTTTTTGCAAAAAGATATAATTATGATAACAATAATAATGAATCAGAAACCACTCAAGAAGAGCGTAATGAACAATTCGAGTATATCGAAGATTATTTACAAGGCAATAAATTCGTCAGAATAGATAAGAGCTCTGAAAAAATCTCTATAACATTACTGCCAGACGGACTTAAAAGAATAGAAGAACTTCAAAAGATTAAAACGCATTAAGCAAACGGGGCAAGGCGAGCCTTGCCCCAACCAATGAAATCAAGGTTTTACCCTGCCAGCAGGTTATTTATAGCGATTAGATTTTCCGGGGACAGTTCCTCTGCCCTTGTGTTTTCGGTAAAATGCAGGCTTTTGAGTATGGTTATGATTTTTTCTTTATCGCAGTAGGAAGAAAGAGAATTTGCGAGCGTTTTTCTCTTTTGCGAAAAAGCCGCTTTAATAAATGCAAAAAAGCCCGCTTCCGTGCAGAGGGGACGTTCCGGAGGTTCCAGAAAAATCGTTGCGCTACTCACTTTGGGTTTAGGATTAAAATGCTCCGGGCCTATACGCCTCATTATGCGGGTTTTGGAGTAGCAGGCGCAAAATACCGAAAAACTTCCGTAACTTTTTGAACCGGCATGCGCGGCTATCCTCTCCGCAACTTCAGCCTGAGTCATAAACATGCAGCCCTTTGTTTTTGATATATGCGGCAATATATGTGCGATTATCGCTGTAGCCATATTGTAGGGCAGGTTGCCTACAAGCCAAGAAGACGGATGCTCGCATAACCATGCTTCAAGATCAAATTGCAAAAAATTTTTATGGATAAGGTTAAAATTTTCACGGTTCTTGAATTTCTCTTGCAATTTCGGAATGCAGAAATTATCTATTTCCACAGCGGTTAAACTTGAACATTTGGGCAGTAGCCACTCCGTTAAAGCTCCGTGCCCGGGGCCTATTTCCAAAATTTCCTCCTGAGCGGAACACGGCAAATCATCTGCAATTTTTTCGGAAGTTTCCCTATCCAAAAAATTCTGCCCAAATCTGCGCCGTGTTTCAAACATGTATGCAAAATACATTTTTTTCTATATTTACCATTTTTTTCATGGTGGCTCTATGGACCGTTCTAAACATTTGCTACGCCTGCGCGATTGGGATTCTGAGCGCATAACTCAGACTATACGCATAGCGATTCGTTTAAAAAACGAAATCAGGGAAGGCAAACCGTCTAACTGTTTTGCCGGCAAAACCATAGGATTGTTTTTTGAGAAAGCGTCTTTGAGAACCATTACCTCTTTTCAGGTAGGAATGCACCAGTTAGGCGGAATGCCTATACTGCTGGATCCTAAGAGCATAGGCATAGACCAAAGGGAATGCGTTAAGGATATTGCTCGTTGCCTTTCGCGCTGGGTGAACGGGCTTGTTGTGCGTTGCTTTAAACAGAGCCTGGTGGAGCAACTAGCCGAGCATGGCGGCATTCCGGTTATAAACGCCCTTTCCGATGACTACCACCCCTGCCAAGCACTCGCTTTTGGGCAAACGATGATTGAGCAGTTCGGCGAAGATTTACGCGGGAAAACCGTGGTTTTTATAGGAGACGGCAATAACGTGGCGAATTCCCTGATGGAACTGTGCGCTAAATTGGGAATGAATTTTACGCTTGCCTGCCCAAAAGGTTATGAACAGAAAGCCGAAGAAATTGAATTGGCACTGCCTAAATTCAAGGAAAACGGCGGCAAATACAGGCAGTTCAACAATACAAAAGAAGCCGTAGTCGATGCGGATATTCTTTACTCCGATGTATGGGTTAGCATGGGGCAGGAAGAGCAAAAAGACGAAAAGCAATCGCATTTTCTGCCTTTTCAGATTAACGATGAGTTGCTGAAGCTGGCACCTGCGCATTGCAAAGTGACGCATTGCTTGCCGGCGAACAGAGGCGAAGAGATAACGGACAGCGTTATGGATAATTTGCAGGTAAATTTGTGCTACGAAGAAGCGGAGAACCGCCTTCATGCACAGAAAGCGGTGCTGTGGCAGTTACTTCATTAACATAGAACCTCTGCTGAGATCTATGAAGGTCACGTAAACAAATAAGGTTATAAAGAAAGCTAATGCTACCTGCTGTATGCGAGTTTGATTTTTTTGCGAAATCGGCTTGCCTCGCAATTTTTCAATGAGCAAAAACAGAAGAACGCCGCCGTCTGTAATGGCAAGGGGCAGCAAATTCATAACGCCTAAATTTATGCTTATTAAAGCGAGTAAAAACACGGCTTTCTGCAAATCTTCAAGCCACACAAGGCCTATCACTTGCACAATACCTACAGGGCCGCTCATGGCTTTCAATTTTACCTCACCCTTGAAGATGCGATTAATGTACCTGAACACGGCAGTTCCCATGATATAGCTTCTTTCTGCAGCAATAGCAAGGGCCGTGCCAAGCGGAAGTGGCTGGGAAACAACTTGCAATTCGTCAAATTGAGCAACCCCCATTTGAATTCCTATTAAGTAACGTTTATTTTCTTCGCTATAAAATGGGGTTATTATTGCACTCAGGGTATCAATTTTATTTTCTTCGCTTGCTCGTAAAAACACAACCTCCACTTCTTTTCCTTCGGAAGCGGATATTATGGTTATCATGTCTTGAAAATAACCTATAAAGCGGCCATTTACGCTCAAAATAGTATCATTCTGTTTTATACCTGCTTTGCCCGCCGGGGAATCTGAGGGGTCCGCTGCCACAAAAACCCGGTGCCTCGGATGAATGCCCGCAGTGCCTATGCCTAGTTCGCCCAATTCGCGCGGAACCACTGCAATGGTTTTTCTGCCGTCCTTTGTTCCAACTTCCAATGGAATGCTTCTGCCTATGCTAATGGCCATTTCTTCTCGCAATCTATCCCAGCTCTTTGCTTTTTCGCCGTCTATGCTGAAAATTGTATCCCCGCCGGCAATACCGGCTTCTTCTGCCGCAGATTCCGGCTCCACAATGCCAATCACGAGTTTATCGTAAATGCGTTCCGGGTTGCCTATCATGTAATAAAATCCGGTGAGCAAAAAATACGCGAAAATCACGTTGAATGCAGGACCGGCAAAGGCTATAAGAGCACGTTTCCGAATGGGTTGCACATGAAAATCATCCGGTTTGTTCTCACGCACATTCTCTGGGTTTTCACCGGCCATAGATACATAACCGCCAAATGGAATAGCGGATATGCAATAAACGGTTCCGTTTTTCGTGAACTTCAAGAGTTTTTTTCCAAAGCCTATTGAAAAAGCGAGAACCCGAACACCGCAAAACTTCGCCGCCAAAAAATGCCCAAGCTCATGCACAAAAACAAGCAGACTTAGCCCCAAAAGCCCCAGAATTATTTGGAAAAACCAAACAAGCAACCCTAAAAACCAATCGATGCTCATATTATTCAGTTGAGAGTTGAGAGTTGAAAGTTGAAAGTTTATTTAAAATTAAATGCTTCAGTTTAAATATTTGAATGAATATAGCGAAGAAAGAGCACCTTCTCCCTATGAAATAAATATTATAATTCTCAACTCTCAATTCTCAACTCTCAACTATACATTTACACTTTTCACGCTTCTCAAGCATTTTTTCCTTTGCAAGGGCCTCGTGCTGCTTGTAGGTTCCCATTCTTTTCAACATGCTTTCCCAGTCAATTTGGTGGGCGTCAAATTCAGGGCCGTCCACACAAACAAATTTAACAACTCCGCCGACTGTCACCCTGCAGCCGCCGCACATTCCGGTGCCGTCCACCATTATGCTGTTAAGGCTTGCGAAGGTTTTCACCCCGTAAGGTCTGGTGGTTTCAGCGCAGAATTTCATCATTATCGGAGGGCCTATGGCTACGGCATAATCGGGCTTTTCGCCTTCGCAAAGTTCTTTGAGAGGCTGGGTCACCAAGCATTTCCGGCCATAAGAACCATCGTCTGTGCAAATGATAACTTCATCTGCCGCGCTTTTCATTTCGTTTTCCATGATTATCAGATTTTTCTGCCTTGCGCCTATGATAACCGTAACTTTGTTGCCCGCTTTTTTAAGAGCCTGCACTATAGGGTACATGGGAGCTGTGCCAATGCCTCCGCAAACGCAAACCGCATGGCCAAAGTTCTCAATGTGAGTAGGCGAGCCTAGGGGGCCTGTGAGCACCGGAATATCATCACCAACCTTAAATCGGGCTAAATCCATCGTGGTTTTGCCTATTGCCTGAAAAATCAAAGTTATTGTCCCTTTTTCTTCATCTGCATCGGCTATTGTAAGGGGTATTCTTTCCCCCATCTCCAGGTCTGTTTGCAAAATTATAAATTGCCCTGCCCGCCTTTCTTCGGCTATAAGAGGAGCTTCTACCACAAACTTATACACATCGCTTGAAAGCTGCTCCGTTTCCAAAATTTTTGCCATAGTCTAATAAGATATAAAAAATACGCGAGGTTTTTTCTACCTTTTTGCGCATGGCGAACTTAACCCTAGAATTTGCAAACGGAACTCCTCTTCGCTACGGCGAAAATTCTCATCAACAGGCTATGTTCTACAAAGACCCAAACTGCGCGGAAGCCAGTTTGGCAACCGCCGAACAACTGCACGGCAAAGAACTCTCCTATAACAATATTGTGGATGCAGACGGTGCCCTTGAAATGATTCGGGAATTTTCGGATTCAAATGCGGTTGCTATAATTAAACATTTAAACCCATGTGGGCTTGCTACCGGGGCTAACTTGGCATCAGCCTTTTCTGCGGCGTGGGATGGCGACCCTGTGAGTGCGTATGGCTCTGTGATAGCGGTAAGCAGAAAAGTTGACTTGGAAACGGCGCAGTTGCTAAAGGGCAGGTTTGTTGAAATTCTGCTCGCTCCTGATTTTGAAGCGGACGCTTTGGAATTTTTGAAAAACAAATCCAAGGATATTCGATTGCTGAAAGTCGGTGAAATAAAGCCTGCAAAAAGTTGCAAAGTTTATAAGCACGTGATTGGCGGAATGCTGGTTCAAGATAGAGATATTGAGGTTTGGGAAAAATTTGAATGCGTGACCAAAGCACCGTTTCCAAAGGAAAAACAGGAGCTTGCAAAATTTTCTTGGCTGGTTTGCAAGCACACAAAATCCAATGCCATAGTTGTTTGCTATGAATATGAGCCTGATTATTTTATGGTTTTTGGGCTAGGGCCGGGGCAGCCGAATCGCATAGATTCAAATTTGAGGCTTTGCCAGCCAAGGATTAAAGACAATATGCAAAGAATGTCGCTTGCAAAAGAGAAAATCGGCGAAATGGTTATGGCCTCCGATGCCTATTTCCCCTTTGCCGATAACATAGACGCTTCAAATTCCGCAGGTATTAAGTACATTGTGCAGCCCGGCGGCTCCAAAAAAGACAATGAGGTAATAGAAGCCTGCGATAAATACGGCATAGCGATGGCATTCACGGGAACTAGGCATTTTAGGCACTGATAAAACTATTTAGGCCGGTTGCCGGCGTATTTTTCTAAATTTCGTACAATATGTATAAGTTAATGGGTTGGTGGGAAATAGATGTAGCGGATGGCTCGCTTATTGCGGTATCGGATAATTTTTGGCATATTCTCGGATGTGACGAGAGCGAAGTCGGTTCTAAAAGAGATGAATGGACATCCATAGTTTGGCCGGAAGATAGGGAGAAATTGAGAGAAGCGATTAAATATGAGGCTTGGGAAGTGGATTTTCGCATAAATCAAAAAGACGGCTCCACAGCTTGGCTCAGAGAAACAGGGAGGTGGCAAGAAATTGAAGACGGCAAACCCAAGAAATTTTCCGGGGTGATAAAGAATGTGACCACCGAAAAGAAAAGTTTTGAGAGAATGGAAAACAGAGATAGGGAAAATGCTATGATAGCAAGGGAATCCATGGATTTATGCCCCATTGCAATGGCTCTGTTTCTGGTAAAAGGCACAAGCTTAAGACTTTTGGAAATGAATGAAGCCGGCTTAAAATTGTGGAAATTCACCTCTTATCAAAGCGCGGCGGAAAACATTATACAAGTGGTTAGCGAAAGCATTCCTCCCTATCAGCCAAATGGCTCAAAATCCATCCCCTTTTCAGAACGAATAGCAAGTGTTATGGGGCATGGCAGCATAGAATTCAAAACATTTTTAACCATAAAGGGCGACGAAGGCATATATCTGAAAATTCACATGAAAAAAATAGATCTGCCAACCAAAACTTTGGCGATAGTTTATATGCAGCCCGAATAATTTTCTATATTCCTCCCTATGATAACTCCAATGAGCAGGGTTGTGGTGGCTGCTACGGATGCAAGCAAAGAGGAAACTCTGAATATTCTCCGTGAATGGGGTTTATTGCACATTTTACCCTTGCAAACTCCGGAAAATGAGCAAGTTTCGGTTGCAAAAGCCGCCCTTTCAAACGCTCAAAGGATTTTTGAGGCCTTGCCCCCAAAGCCGGAGCCTGTAGCCGTAGCTTTGGAAGAAAATAATTTGCTTTCTCAAATAGGCAATATAATACAAAGCAAAAAAGATGCGGAAGAAGCCTTAGCTTTAAGCTCGGCGGAATTAAAAAGGGTAGAAGCCTTTGGCGAATTTGAGCCTGATGCCGTGAAAGAACTCCGGAAACACGGCATAGATATTAAACTTTACAGTTCAAACGAAAAGGCTTATAAAAGCGTCGGCGGGGATTTTGCAATTAAGGAATTCAAAAGGGCAAAAGGCGAAGTATTTTTTGCGGTTTTCAGCGAATCTCCTGTAAATTTGCCATATACCGAGATAGCTTTGCCCTCAAAATCCGTTTCGGAATTGAAAAAAGATAGGGACAGTGCCGCAAAAACAATTGAAGAGTGCGAAAAAAAACTGGCTAATTACGCTAACAAAAGAGATAAAGTAGGCGAGCTTGTGGTGGAGGCTTCGGACGAGTTTGCATTCAAAGCTGCGGGTGCAGGTATGCGCTCGGAAGTCGGAGTTTGTTTTATACAGGGCTACTCTCCCAAGGAAAAATTGGCTTCGCTTAACGAGCTTGCAGTGAAAAACGGCTGGGGAATTTCTGTGCATGAGCCAACCGAAAACGAAGCCGTTCCAACGCTTTTGAAACATAAAAAAGCGGTTAAGCCGATGGATGCTCTTTACAGTGTTTTGGGTATAACTCCGGGCTACAGAGAGATAGACGTCAGCTCCGTATTCCTGTGCTTTTTCAGCATTTTCTTTGCTATGATTGTGGGCGATGCCGCTTATGGTTTGCTGTTCTTGGCCATAACATTCTTTGCTTCAAAGAAGTTTAAAAACGCCCCGCGCTATCCCTTTCACTTCCTTTACTTGATGAGCGGTTGCACAATAGTTTGGGGAATTTTAAATGCGAGTTATTTTGGCTTGAATAGAGAAGAAGGCCAAGTTATGCTTGTCCCTGCGATTTTGGATATAGCAAGGGCCGGCTGGGCACCGGGTGGTTTGAAAACTTTAGTTTCGTGGATTAGAAATGACGATAATACAAAATTACTTTGCTTTGTACTTGCCGTTATCCATCTGACAATCGCGCATGTTTGGAATGCTTGGGCGCATAGAGGCGAGAAAGCAACGGTTATTTCGCAAATAGGCTGGCTTTGCACCACTTGGATGATGTTCTTCTTGGCTAATACTATGGTTCTTGGGCATCCTTTTCCGGAAAATATGTATTATCTTGGCGCCGGTGGCGCGGTTTTAATCATTGTCGGCGCGGTTTTGAAAGCGGAGTGGTTTAGCATTGGAATGCTGCCTTTAAATTTGGTGAGCAACCTTGTAGATGTTATAAGTTATATCCGTTTATTTGCGGTTGGCATGGCCGGCTATAGCGTTGCAAATGCTTTTAATAGTATGGTAGCCCCAATGTTCGGTTCTATTACGGGTACAATAGGGGCAGCTTTGATTCTTTTACTGGTGCACGTTTTGAACATTGCGCTTGCAGCTATGGGTGTTGCGGTTCATGCCGTGCGCTTGAACACTTTGGAATTTTCGAACAATGTTGGAGTGGAGTGGAGCGGCAACGCTTTTACGCCCTTCAAGAAAAACATTTAACCTTTCAACAAAGAGGAAGTCATGGAACTACAAACAATGAAGACGCTAGGCGAGATGGGTGCAACAGCAGCTCTGGGCATATCCGCAGTGGGTTCGGCCATAGGCATAGGTATGGCTGGTTCTGCCGCTATAGGTGCTTGGAAAAAGGCTTACGCTCAAGGCAAAAGTGCCCTTTTCACATTGCTGGTGTTTGTCGGCGCACCAATGTCGCAAACAATCTACGGCATGATTCTGCTAAACTTCATAAATGATGCTGTTAAGGAAAATCCCGAAAACTGGGCGGCTTACTTAGGAGCGGGCATTTTCGGTGGCATGGGCATGGCGGTTTCCGCTTGGTTTCAAGGCAAGGCCGGCGCAGCAGCGGCAGATGCTCTTAATGAGACCGGAAAAGGCTTTGCGAACTACTTGATGGTGCTTGGCGTTGTGGAAACAATAGCCTTGTTCGTACTGGTATTTTCGGGAAATGCGTTTGTAAGCGTGAAGTGAGCTAGAATTTCATGCTAAGAGTGAGCGATAGCGGGTTTAGCAAATCCGCATCCCATTCGTATATAAAGGCGTAGTCTATCCAAAGTATTTTGTTTTCGATATTAAAGCCATAGCCGAGTCCAACGGATGGATTTTTTCCGTCTATGCCAAAACGCAAATTCCCGCTTTGAATAGCTCTCCACTCAAAGCCGAATCTGCCTTTGAAAATATGCCGGTCGGGGTCAAAGACAAAGAGAGTATCTGCCATTTGGTAACTCAGCAGCGAAAGCGAAACGGAGGCCGGTTTGTGCAAAAGCAAATTCCTATGAACAACTCCTGCTTCAAAAGTTTTTGGGCGAAGCGCATAGCCGCTTGGGTCAGCCGCGGAGAGTTTTGAATTAAATCCCAAATTGCGAATTTGCAAACCGCTTTGCCATTTTTCATTCCAAAATTTAAACCAGCCCAAATCAAAGGAAAGTGGGCTTTGATATTCATTCTCGTAAATTGCGGAAAGCGAAATTCCTATTCCGTTTGTTTTATTAAGTCTGTATCCTAAGCCTGCATAGCCGAGCATTCCTTGGTCATTTTTGTTTTCCCTAAAAAGAATAACCCCTCCGATACCCATTCTGCCGCCTGCGCCGCCTTCGATTCCGAATGAACCGCCGTATTGTTCTAAACTGCGACTTTCCCCATGCAAGGCCACGGCCAAATCTCTTCTGAAAGCCAGCATTCCGGGATTCCAATAAGCGGTGAAAAAAGCTGTGGTATCGGCAACAGCGGCATTTCCTTTAGCTAGTTCCCTGGACCCTGCCGCCACGGCATCCATGTTTCCCAATTTTTGCTTTGCGGCAAAGGAAATGGAAAGCAAGAGCATGATAATCAGAAGCAAAGGCACGGAAAAAAGGTAGAAATTTCTAAATTCCCCTCAATGCTCCGCACAACGCCCCACACGCTTTTTATAGTCAGTACTCCTATAGGGAACTTGGAAGATATTACTTTCAGAGCGGTGCGGGTATTAAAAGAGGTTACGCTTATTTTGGCGGAAGACACACGCCATAGCAAAGTTTTGTTTGACCATTTTGGTATTTCAACAAAAACGGAGAGCTACCACGATTTTAATAAAGAGCAGGCAACGCCAAAATATGTGGAATATTTAAAAAATACAGGCGACATAGCCCTTGTAAGCGACGCCGGAACACCCGGCATTGCAGACCCCGCTTTTAATTTGGTTCGGGCTTGCAAAGCGGAAAATATCCCTGTTCGTGCCGTGCCCGGAGCCAACGCTTTATTAACAGCGCTTGTTGCTAGCGGCTTTGCAACAGATAGATTCAGATTTGAAAATTTTTCACCCAAAAAAAGCGCACAGAGATTGCACCTATTGCAAAAACTCAAAAACGACGGCGACAGCACCCTGATTTTTTACGCAAGCCCTCATAATTTGATAAAATTTTTAGGCGAGATAAAAGAAGTATATGGCGAAGTAAAAGTGGCTCTGATGAGAGAGCTTACAAAAAAATTTGAAGAGCATTCAATAGGTACGCCAAGCGAACTTTTGGAACGTTATAAAAATTCAACACCAAAAGGGGAGTTTGTTTTGCTCATTGAAAAACAGTTAGAAAAACAGTTGAGAGTGGAGAGTTGAGAGTTGAGAGTTGATATTCATACATTCATATCTAAAATTCTGAAAAAGCATTTATATGCAAAAAAAAGCATATTTTTAAGAAAATTCTCAACTCTCAACTCTCAACTCTCAACTAAATACCCATATCTACTTTTAATTTCCATCCTAGCATCCTGCGCTACCGTTGTTGCTCCGTCCGGCGGGCCGGAAGATAAATTGCCTCCTAGGGTTAGCGGGACAACTCTTACGCCGAATTCCATAAATCAAAACGTGAATCTGGATTTAACTTTGCAATTTGACGAATGGATAATTCAAAAGCCGCCAAATGGTGCTGCTGCAATTTCACCGCCGATTTCAGGCAGATTGCGGCTAAAAGCCGATGGCGATAAACTCCGCATTTATTCCACCGAGCCTTTGGACTCCAATACAACCTACACGCTTACAATTACAAATGCCATAAAGGATTTGCGCAACAATCCGCTTGAAAAACCGTTTCAGATTTTATTTTCCACGGGGAATTTTTTAGATAGCCTGAAAACCGATTTTTCCGTGCTGCTCCACGATTCTTTAACCAGAAGAAAGAAATTTCCTGTTGTTGCATTTTACCCAATAGGCAAAATCCGGGCGAGTAAAAATTATCTGGCAAGGTTCAGGGATTCCACGCTAACGGCAGAGGCAGACACAGTTCCGAATATAACAAGAGAAGTCCCTCAATACATCGCTCAAACCGATAGCCTTGGGAACGGTACTTTGCAGGGAATGCAGGCCGGTTTATATTTAACCGTAGCATTTTTAGACGATAACAACAACCAGAGACTGGATATGGAAGGCGAAATTGCCGGTATTGCGGCTTTTCCGTTTGAACTCGGCGAAGAAAAAAAACAACTCCGTTTTTCTCTTGGAGATATGGATACATCTTCGGTCAGCTTGGATGCAATTTCTCAAAGAGGCAACAGTGAAATTGAGTTTTCATTTTCACGCAAAATAATTTTTGATTCCCTGTTCACGCAAAAAAACAACTGTTTTTTTGCTGCGGCAAAAGACACAATTTTTTCCTCGGGCTTTTACACGGAACCCAATAACAAAAATGCGGTACTACTATTTGACAACTTAAAAAACGACAGCCTTTACACAGCGTATTGCCTTTATGCAAGCGATTCTTTGGGAAGGAAACTGGACACGGCTCGTGCTTCCGCAAAACTCAAATTCAAAAAAATCCCGGAAAACGAGATTATTCCTACAGTTATTTCAAGAGTTGAGCCTTCAAGAACAGCAGACGAAGTTTTGCCCGAACTGCCTATAAAATTATTTTACAATCATCCGATTTCCACAGACACCTTGAAATTTCGTTTGTACGTAAATGAAGATAGCGTTAATGTGAAAGTTAAACAAATTGATGCCGTGAATTTGGAAATTTCATCGGAGCCTGCGTGGGGGGCAGATGTGAGAATCAAGCTTGTGCAGGTTGAAAAAGACTCGGTTGTTGATACCTTATTCAGGGAAAAACTTTTAACGCAATTCAACACAATTTCAAAATTGAAATTGGCTTCGCTAAAAGGCGAAATTCCGGGCGGCGATGCTACAACTATCGTGGTTTTGCAAGAAATTGCGAGCCGCAAAATGGGAAAAACGTCCGTAAAAACTTTGGGAAAAGAATGGAGCGCAAAATGCGATAATTCGGGGTATTTTGAATTCAAGGGCTTGCCGAAAGGCATTTACAAGTTTATGTATTTCAAAGATTTAAACGGAGACGGCCGTTTGACTTCCGGTTCGGTTTATCCCTTGCAGGCGGGCGAACCGTGGATAGTTCCGGAAGAAGATTTAATACTCCCGTCGGGAGATGATAATTTTTTGAAAGAATTGATGAGGGATTTGCCCGGATTGTAGCATGAAATATTTTCTTTTTTTAATTTTAGCAACGAATGTTTTTTCTGCCGAGTGGTATGCCCGGGGAAAGGGTCATGAAAAATGTATGAGATTAGAGGATGGAATTTTAATTTGCCGGGAAATTTTTACAAAGAACAACACTTATTGCTATGGCAAGGAAAGAGTGTGGCTTGAAGATAGAAGGCTGATATCCGTCAGAAATCTGAACCACAAGTGCGAGTATCATGGATGGGCAAGATTTAGACTTGTGGACAACACATGGATGTGGAAATGTTACTTGAACAACCGTGAAATGCAAGACTCCGATTGCAAAGGCTTTCGGAAGCGGTAATTTTTTTCTACGTTTCTCCCATGCTACAAATAAAAAATTTGCACGCTTCGTTAGCAGATGATACGGAAATTCTCAAAGGTTTAAACTTATCGGTTGGCAAAGGGGAAATTCACGCCATTATGGGACCAAACGGCGCAGGCAAAAGCACGCTCTCCAAGGTCATAGCCGGGCACCCGGACTACAAAGTCACAAAAGGCAGCGTGGAATTTCAAGGAAAAAATTTGCTTGAGCTTTCGGTGGCAGATAGAGCAAATCTGGGTTTTTTTATAGGTTTTCAATATCCTTTGGAAATTGTCGGTTTGAGAAACGAGGAATTTTTGCGAGCTGCTTTAGACGCAAAACATAAGGCTCTTAATTTGCCTAGATTGAACGAGAATGAATTCAAGGAGAAAATGGAAAAAGCTATGTTGCTTTTGGAGATGGACAGCCGCTACATGGAGCGAGGTTTGAACGAGGGTTTTAGCGGCGGCGAAAAAAAGAGGAATGAAATTTTGCAGATGGCAATTCTGGAACCGTCATTGGCATTTTTAGACGAAACGGACTCAGGGCTGGATATAGATGCCCTAAGAATTGTGGCCAGCGGGATAAACAATTTTGTGAATCCTGAACACTCCGTTGTTTTAATCACGCATTATCAACGCCTGTTGAATTACGCAAAGCCTCAATTTGTCCATATTTTAATAGACGGCAAAATAGCCCTGAGCGGGGGCCCTGAACTGGCGTTGGAACTGGAAAGCTCAGGGTATGGAGACTACCAGAGCAAACTCATGATTTAATTGCGTGGGGAGTGGAATTTCAAAAAAAATCAGACAAAAAAATCAGAAAAAACTTGACATTCTTTCCAAAAAAAGCTATATTTATACACATGATGGCTTATAATACCCAAAATAAGGCAAAAGGAGTTTGGGGTGCAGGCTCGGTCTAGCACTTTTTTACAAAACGATGACATAAAAGTTAACATTGTCAAAAAAACTTCTACATACACGCTCCATTTTCCATACATAAGTCCAAAATTTACCAACCACTAAACCACCCTTTTAAGCTGATTTTGCCGTTTTGCCGATGTTTTAGGCGTTTGCAGGCTTTGTTAAGTGTTCAAAATGTGCAAAGCGTTATGTTTGATTATGTTTATTTTTTTCTATATTTATACTCATGATTGAGAAAAGTGCTTTTTTGTCTGGATTGAGGAATGGGCTTTCTGCTCCGTTTGCTCTTTTTATCCCCCAAAGAGAATCGATTTTAACCGAACCTTTTGGGCAAATAAAAACGAACATCGGTGATGTCGCTTCCGATTGGGAAAAAATGGGCGAAGATATGAATAAGGCAATGAAATATGTCGCTGCAAACATCCGATGAAGCTACCGGCCAAGACTCACGTAAGATAGGTATTTTAGCCACTTACAGCGGCCCCCTGCCGTCGGCTGAGCAACTTGAAACTTATGAAAGGCTCTACAATGGGGCTGCCAAATTGTTTTTTGACAAATTTGTAGAAGAACAGTCTCATAGGCATGGTATAGAGAAAAATGAAAGTAATGCTAATATCAATTCGATGAAGAAATATTATGAACTTAAAGCGCGTGAAGAAAAATCGACGTTTATTGGAAATTTGTTAGGTCAAATTTTAAGTGTGCTGGTTTGTCTTGCGGGACTTGCTTTGTGCGGATTGCTTGCCATGAATGGACATGAATGGGCTGCGGTAGCAGTTGTTGCTATTCCATTCGCCGGAATAATTCGAGCGATGCGAAGCAAAAGAAATTAATGCCTTACCCCACCCCCTCGCCGCCTGCCCTAGACGCGTAGCTACCTTGCGCTTGCGGCTGCAATAGGCGTGGACTGGCGGAACGAACCGGTTCCGCTTGCTTGGCTGGCTAAATGCCTTTCGCGGGCAACATCCACAATGCTTTTGCCCGGAACTGCTTTTATAAGGGTTCCGTTCTCAATAGCTTCTGCGAACTCGTCCGCAAAACTGTTGTTCTCGTAATACTCCGGATCAACTGTTTTTCTGTTGCTCATAAAGCCTCCGCTCTTTTTTATCTGCCCGACGCACGGTTATAACCGCACCCGTTTCCAAATTGAAGATCACCGCCCAAATAGCTTCATTCCCCGCTTTGCCATAAGCAACTGATGCTTTGTCATCGCTATTGCTTGGCAGCACTACGGTATCTGCGCCTAGCAGAATGCCGTCTATTTCTTCCGGCGTTATGCCACGCTCGGTCGCTCGTATTCTGCCGTGTTCTGTAAACTTTGGGCTCATCTTGGTTTAATATACAAATTTTCCCCCTTCAACAAAAAGGAGTTCATTATGACCAAGACAGCAAACAGGGCAAGGCACGCCTTGCCCCTACTTCCCGTCCTCTTTATCCTCTTAATCGGGGTTATCGTGGTTCAGACATTCACATCCTGCTCGTCAGACGATGACGATGGTGGCGGCGGCTCGCCCGGCGGCGGCAGTTCTAATACCTCTGAAACCGTAACCATCGGCGGTCGAATCTGGATGAGGCATAATCTGAATACCAATGTTCCCGGCAGCAAATGCTATGGTGACTTGGAATCCAATTGCGCAAAATATGGCCGTCTGTATGACTGGGCTACGGCAATGGCCCTTGATGCAAGCTGCAATTCCGTCAGTTGCGCCGGTCAGATAGGCAATCCTCATCGTGGCATTTGCCCCCAAGGCTGGCATATTCCCAGCGATGCAGAGTGGACAGCGTTGGAGAATGCAGTTGGCGGTAGCAGTACAGCGGGAACAAAATTGAAGTCAGCGACAGGCTGGAATAGCGGTGGCAACGGCACGGACGATTACGGGTTTTCGGCTCTCCCGGGCGGCAACGGCTACTCGGGTGGCGGTTTCAACAGTGTCGGCAGCTACGGCTTCTGGTGGAGTGCCACGGAGAACTATAGCAGCAACGCTTGGGGCCGGTACATGTACTACTACTGCAGCAATGTGAACAGGTACGACTACAATAAGTCCTACTTGTTTTCAGTTCGTTGCCTCCAGGACTAGCGCGAAGCGCCGCCGCTAGCCTTGGCAAGCGGCGCAACCCGCGGCTGTGAGCGTTTATATATGGCTTAGCGTTGGGGCGTAGATAGGGGATTTTTTTTGGGATGATTTTTTTATGAAGACGGAAAACATACTTGCAATAGAAGAGAGCGGCGAAAATCGCATCAACCTCGTCCGCGATCGCCTGTTCTGGCAGGCGTGGAACAGGAGCGCGTTTTTGTTTGCCGCGCACATAAAAGATTACCAAGTCCATAAAAGATTCGTCCAGAAAGTTTCCCAAGAAGTCGCTTGGCTCGGTTTCCCGTCCTCGGCACTCACCGCAATCCAAAAAGCAGCCACGGAACATGAACTACAACAACAGCAATGTGAACAGGAACAACAACAATAAGTCCCACTTGTTCTCAGTTCGTTGCCTCCAGGACTGTTTGGGGATAGCCGGGAAACCGGCGTCCCCTATTTTATTAGAGCTGCATTCCGCTCCGAATTGCGGCTTGCCCATCGGAAACCTCACAAGCCAGATTTTTGCGAATGTGTATCTGAACCCATTGGACCATTTCATAAAAAGAGACTTGACAAGACCTAAAAAAAAAGCTAAATTTACATATCCGTCTCTAGGAGGGATGGCCGAGTGGTTTAAGGCGCACGCTTGGAAAGCGTGTTTACTTCACTGTAACGAGGGTTCGAATCCCTCTCCCTCTTCTTGCCCCCAATGCACATAGACAGCAATTTTTATTTGGAAACCCTAAGCCTTGGCGAAGTTTTTTTAAGCCCGGAAGAAAGTTCGCACATTACCAAATCTTTTAGGGCGCATACAGGCGATAGCTTGGAATTATGCGATGGAAAGGGACGTTTTGCAAGCGCGGAAATTTTGGAAGCCAACCCAAAAGCCTGCAAAGTTCTGATAAAAAGCATAAGCGAACAAGAGCCAAAACCGCAAATTCACTTGGCTGTGGGCTGCCTTTCCGGTGGCGGCGAAGAGGAAATAGCTTTCCACGCAGCACAACTGCCGCTTGCCGCAATTCACCTGCTGAGAACAGAAAGAAGCCTAGAACCCGGAAACTCCGATTTAGGCAAACTTCGCCGCCGGATGGAAGCAAAAAGCCTAGTTGCGTTAAAACAAAGCCGCAAATCCTGGCTAACAGAGATAAAAGCCCCGATTTACCTAAACGAATTCCTAGAAACCTTCAAAGGAAATTTAATTGTATGCGACCAAAGCGGCAACCCCACAATTAAAAACTCTCAACTCTCAACTCTCAACTCTCAACTTTCAACTATACTAACCGGCCCGGAAGGCGGCTTTTCCCCAACCGAGCTTGAAACCCTTAAAAGCAAAGGTGCTTTTTTCCTTTCGCTTGGAAACACCAGACTCCGAGCGATAACAGCCCCGATAATTGCGTTGGGGAGGCTACTTCTTCCTATTCTGCCAAAACTGCATGATGAAGCCCAAAACTAATCCGGCTCCGCCAATCCATACCAGGAATTCTGCGGAATCCACCACTTCCGGTTCCTCTTTGTAAAAACGCGTTGCCAGCAAACAGCCTCCTGTAAACATAACGCAAAAAAAATTCCACTTTCGCCAAAAACCCATATTATCCGGCAGTTTAGGGAATAAACGCATATAAATCTCCTATAAAAGCCCAAGTTCCAAGCCCCAGCATAACCAAAAAGCTAATCGCTATATTCGCCAAAAAAAAGTCTCTGTTCACCTTGTCCAAATCATTTGATTTCCTGAATAGATGTATATACAAAAGAACCGAGGCAATAACAGCCAGAGCCACCCACCAAGGCAAGCCCAAATTCCACCAAAAACCCATAAAACCAGCAAACCCAAGCATGGCTACGTGGCATAGCAATGCTATAATCATGGACTTTTGAACGCCGAATTTCACAGGTATGGAATGCAATCCGAGTTTCCTGTCCGATTCAATGTCTTGGCTTGCATAAATTATATCAAAGCCGGCCATCCAAAGCGCAAGCATAATTCCGAGCGCAGCAGGAAACAGGGCCGGATAGCCCTTAACCGCAACCCACGCTCCGAGCGGGCTTAACCCAACGGCAATGCCGAGCATGAAATGCGAAAGGCAAGAAAAGCGTTTCCAAAGCGAATAGGAGAGCAAAAACAGGAATAAAGGCAGGCTGCAATAAAAGGCAAAAGAATTCAAAAGCCATGCAAAAAAAACAAATGCTACGCAATTTGCAATTATGAAAAAAATCACGCTTCTTTTTGAAATTTTGCCAACCGGAATGTGCCGTGCCGCTGTACGAGGGTTAAAGGCATCTAATTTTGCGTCTGCTAACCTATTAAAAGCCATTGCACCGCTACGTGCAGTGAACATGCAAGCCAAAATGAGCAAAATAATCCCAACATCGGGCAGACCCCCTGCGGCAACCAACATGGACGCAAGGGCAAAAGGGAGTGCAAAGAGCGTGTGGCTTAAACGAACCAATTTTCCGTATTCAGCTATTTGAGAGAACATATTATATGTTGAAATCTAGAAAATGCTGAAAAAGGCTTGGAAATTTTTATAGTTTCTCATGAAAAGTAAAGGAGATGAAAATGAAAAAAACAAATGGTAAAAAACTGGTGACGGCGTGTTTCGCATTGCTTTTGTTTTTTATCGCACTTTTTTACACGGTAATGAACATCGGTTCGTTATCGCGGGAACCGGAAATTGAGATATGGCCGAACAACAGCTACGACGAAACAATCACGGTAGTCTCCGACTATGACTTTGACCCGTTTTCATTCCTGAAAAAAGACGGCAAGCCTAGCGGTTATGATACTGAGTTGATGTACGCCATTGCCAATAAAATGCGGGTAAATATTGAGCTAAAGCTGATAGATTGGAGC
>LIUH01000043.1:20094-20291 GCA_001462225.1 Fibrobacteria bacterium GUT31
GCGATTGCAATAAAGCTATCGCAAATGACGAAACGCATATGATTACAGGGAACGCATATAGTCGGTACGGATATAAGCACCAGACTCAATCCAGGGCTTTGACCAACGATCCGTTCATCAGCATCGGACGGGAAAATTTCAGCAGCGTAAGGCATCTTAACAACAAAAAACTCGCTACAATAGAACAAAGCGGGGCT
>LIUH01000043.1:20555-20729 GCA_001462225.1 Fibrobacteria bacterium GUT31
TACGCTATCGTCAGGCTTTCCGTTGGAAACAGGATTTTAGCGAAATTGGAAAACAATGACGTCAGCGTTGTTGGCCCGATACTCTCCAATAGTCTGCTGAGTATAGGCGTGAATGAAAATTATCCCGAACTGGCTCATAGGCTTGACTATGCGATTAAGGAACTTCAGGACGAC
>LIUH01000043.1:20868-21411 GCA_001462225.1 Fibrobacteria bacterium GUT31
GGACGACGGAACGATGGATTACCTTACAAAGAAATGGCTTGGACATTACGTTGAGGTTATCGGGTTCGGGGATTTTGTAAGACTCTACAAAAGCGAACTGTTTATCGCCGCCATATTGATTATCGTTTTAATCGCCGCCATCATTTTCTATATATATCGCAACAAGATGAAGGTTAAACACGCGGAACAAGAAAACAAATTTCGGGAAGACAAACTGACGGCAGAGCTTGAAGTGATTGATTTCAAAATCGCACGAGAACGTGCGGAGGCAGCTAGAGAAGCGATTATGCACAGTATCGAATACGCCGGTAAAATCCAAAAAAACCTGCTACCGCCCGACGGTGTGCTGGAAAAATCCTTCGCAGATTATTCCGTAATATGGGAACCCCGCGATGTTGTGGGCGGTGATATATATTGGATAAAACAGTTCGAAAAAGGCACGGTACTCTGTGTGTGCGATTGCACCGGTCATGGAACACCCGGCGCATTGCTTACAATGCTGGTCACATCGGCGCTGGAATCTATTATATGGCCGAGCAACTG
>LIUH01000044.1 GCA_001462225.1 Fibrobacteria bacterium GUT31
TTTTTATGTGTTGTACAAACTTTCGGAAAATCCTGATAGCGGAGAATTCGGAAAAAAATACAAAGCGAAGGGCGGCGAAAATCTTGACGATTTGCTGCTCAGAATTTACGGCCCCGGAGCAAAAAGAGTTCCCAAGCACCTTTCCGAAAGCATGATAAAAAAACTGAACCCGGGAGTTGACATCACCTCTTTTGCCGATGGTGAAATGGTGTTGTTGCCGAATGTGAGGTAGAGGTGTGGGCTCCCAAATAAAAAGAAAAACCCCCACGCCAAAAGCGTGGGGGGGTTTTAGAAACTGATAAGAGGCTAGTAGTAGCTAATTGAAAGCGTAATAGCACTAGCAGAGACAGCAGTAACTTTAGCAATAGCGAAATTATTAACTTCGCTCGTCGGTCCTAATATGTAGAATCCACCGACCGTAGCTTCAAGCGTATTAAGCCCAGTCCCTTCTAAACCAGAGCATCCAACACCTGCTGCCCACCAAGCATACACTTCTTGTATTGTTTTACTTTCAAGGCTTGAACTTGTTTTGCAACTTGTTACATCCCACAAAAGTGCAGGGGAAGTGCTACCTGTCATTTGGGTTTTGCAGAAGCCTGAACCTCCCGCACATCCTGTTGGTGTTTTGAGGTTAGTACCATCAAAGATCAAATCTATATTGTTTTGATAGATCTTAGCCGAATCAGAGAAATAGACCTTATTAGCCTCAATATCTAAAAAAGAGCCAACGTCTGAATTGCTTTGACCACCAAGCGTCCCAGCGAATGGGACAACAACAGTTTGGTCAGGCTCCACTGGTGGAGTCTCGTCTTCCGAATCCTCGGAACATGAGATTGAAAAGGCGGTTAAGCCTGCTACACCCAAAAGGGCAATTTTTGAGGTAACTTTTTTGAATGTGAACATAATAGGACTCCTATTTTGAAAATTTTCATTTGTAAATATAGAAAATTTATTTAACTTTGTCAAGGGGGGAATGAAAAAAAATTACAGATATTTATAAAAAAAACCAGCCTGTCTTAGCAGGCTGGTTATATTTGAATAAAAGACTATTATGCCTACCTATTTTCTTTTTTTCAAGTTTGAAACAGCATCTTGTTGTGACTGTGTAGCCTGCACCGGTGCAGCTACGGCTGGCTTCTTTGCAGCAGCAGGCTTTTTGGCGGCCTTGGCTATTGAATCAGCGGCGGCGATGGAGTCGGCCTTGGCTATTGAATCTGCGGTGGCTTGAGCTGCGGCTTGAACTGCGGCTAGAGAGTCGGCCAGAGCGGCTTTCGCAGCAGCTTCATTTGCGGCAGCGGCATCAGCGGCTTTCTGCGTTTCAGCGGCCTTCGCAGCAGCTTCGGCTTCGGCTTTCTTTTTGTCTTCGCCA
The DNA here is from genome assembly GCA_001462225.1 of Fibrobacteria bacterium GUT31. Taxonomy (GTDB): domain Bacteria; phylum Fibrobacterota; class Fibrobacteria; order Fibrobacterales; family Fibrobacteraceae; genus Fibrimonas. Next base: position 1,370 of record LIUH01000044.1, read on the forward strand.
CAGCCGGTAAAGGCAAGGGCTAGTGATGCAATAACTGCTATTTTAGCAATCTTATTCATTTGAGGAACCTCTTGGTTAAAGCTTTATTCCCAAAATATAGCAATTTTTATGCTTTTTGTCAAGGGTAAATGGGAAATTTTGTTTTTCGGCTTCTTTAGGCTATCTCTCGTTTTCCAGCAGGTACTTGATTTTCCTCATTTCTACTCCCTACTCCCTAAACCAGTTAATCAGCGTTTTCTATATTCCCGCCATGTTGCAGGCTCAAAATGAATTTGTAAATGTTAGAAAGGGCAAATTGGCAAAAATGCGTGAATTGGGCATAAATCCTTATCCGTACAAGTTCGCCATAACACACCATTCAGACGAATTAAGGGAAAAAGCCGAAGAATTAATAGCTAACGGCGAAACCGTCTCCTGGGCGGGGCGCATTGTGCGCTACAACCGCAAAGGCAAAATGTGTTTTATGCACTTAAAGGATTCCTGCGGAAAATTTCAGGTTTTGGCGGTTTTCAATGAAATAGGCGAAAATGAATATGAAATTGTAAAAAGCATGGATATAGGCGACTGGGTTGGCACTAGCGGCATAATGATGAAAACCAACAGCGGCGAACATACCCTGCTAGCCAAAAAAATAGAGATAATCTCAAAAGATATTTACCCATTGCCCATTCCAAAGGAAAAACGGGATGAGAGCGGCAATGTGGTGATTTTTGACGAATTCAAAGATATTGAAACGCGTTACAGAGAACGCTATATAGACCTAGCCTTGAACGACAATGTCCGGGAAGTATTTCGCAAAAGAGCACGCATAATACAATCCATAAGGGAATATTTTCTGGAAAAAGGATTTTTGGAAGTGGAAACCCCAACGCTCCAGCCCATTTACGGCGGCGCAAATGCGAAACCCTTTGCAACCCACCACAACGCCGCAGGCATGACCCTCTACCTACGCATAGCCCCCGAACTCTATCTCAAAAGATGCATAATAGGCGGCTTTGAAAAGGTTTTTGAATTCACTAAAAACTTTCGCAACGAGGGCATGGACAAAAACCACAGCCCCGAATTTACCAGCGTTGAATTCTACGAGGCCTTCAGCGACTACAACGATATGATGGTTCACTTTGAAAATATTTGCGAACGAGCCTGCATAGCCGCAAACGGAGCAGCCAAGGTAGAATACCAAGGAAAAGAGATAGATTTCAAAGCCCCTTGGCCACGCCTAACGGTCTATGAGGCAATTCAAAAATATGCCGGAATTTCCGTAGAGGAACTCTCCGATGAGCAGTTAAAAAGCGAACTTGAAAAAAAACATATAGAACAGGAAGGAGCTTGGTCAAGAGGCAGGGCTATTTTAACCCTTTTTGAAAAGACCTGCGAGCACAAGCTCATTCAGCCCACCATAATAAAAGATATGCCCAAAGAGAGCGCGCCGCTTTGCAAAGCGCACCGCGCCAATCCCGATTTAATTGAGCAGTTTGAACCATACATAAACGGCTGGGAAATAGGCAACGCATACAGCGAGCAAAACGACCCCCTTTTGCAACGGAAACTCCTGGAAGAGCAGGTTGAGCGGGGGCGCGGCGGGGAAGCCGAAACTCACCCGATGGATGAAGACTTTATACATGCCATTGAATGCGGAATGCCACCCACCGGCGGTGCAGGCATCGGCATAGACCGCCTTGTTATGCTTTTGACAAATCAGGCTACGATAAGGGACGTGCAGCTATTCCCACTGATGAAATAGGCCTTTTTTATACATGCTCGGTTCTGTGCTTTCCGCTTTATGCTCCGGCGGTAATTTTTTTAATTGAATGCTTGTAGGCAAGCGTTTTGCCAAACCAAAGTTTTGAGCGGCATTTACGGCAGCATAGTAAATAGCATCATCGCCGGATTCTATGGGTACAGTCGGTGCAATGCCGATATTGTGGAAGGTTTCCCCGTTAGGGTAAAATGATTGAAGGAACGTAATGTATGCAAGCCCGCCTAAATAAGTTTTGGTGTATATTTGCCCTACTCCTTTTCCATAGCTGGTTCCCCCGATAATAATCGTCTCGGGGCGGTTATATTTCACAGCGGCGGTAAAACGTTCCGAGCAACTTGCAGACCCTCTGTTCATCAAAATAATCCAATTTATATCGGTTCCCGCACCTTTGCTTCCTAAATAATCCCTAGCAAAATAATGTATTGAATCGATTACATTGCCTCTTTGCTTATCATAATAATGCTCCACATCGTAAACCAGTTCGCTATTAAGCGGAACAAGTTCCGCAGCCATTGCCGTGCAATGCCCAATGTTCCCGCCCGGATTGCCGCGAAGGTCCATAATCGCCGTTCTAGTCCCCTTGATTTTCTGCAAAACATCTTTAAATTCGGCGTATGTCCCGTTCGGATTATTTGTACTTACTTTATATTCGGTAACTCTTATAAATGGGATTTCTTCCAGCGAATCCAAAAACACCGTAGGTCTTTGGACTTCCGCTTTTTGCATATTCTGCAAAGCCATAGATTGTTCATCGCGCAAAACCGTGAAACGGGTTAAGGTTTCAAACAGGGAATCGGTGTTTAAATAAATAACGGCATTTTCGCCGGTCAACGGAACATCATTAGCAAGCAGAAGTTTGTCGCCTTTTTTTAAGCCGGCAGCGGAGGCTGGCGAAATCGGATAAACCGCCGAAACACGCAGAGTATCCGGCGAGCCTTCTTTTTGAATTACGGTTCTCTCAAAACCAAAGGAATAATATTTGGGGGTATTTTCAATTTGGTCTATTTTTTTATCCGCCTCTTCCGGCACGGTATAGAATGTGTATCTGGCCCAGCAATTTCCCGTATATCCGGCTCCGCAAAAATAATCCTTTAAATCTTCATACATATCATCCACTTTCATTCCTCTGTAAGCAGAATATTCCTTTATTCTTTCGGGGTGGAAAAAATACGCTTTAAGCAATTGGTAATTATAACGGAGTTCCTGTTCCTCGTCGGGTAATTGTGCCCCACTGTCGCCGACCTCTCCGCAGGCAATGAACAATAGAGAAAGAAGTAGAATTAAGAATCGCATGGGAGTAATTTAGTAATTTACTATCTTTCTTTCCATGCAAATCTCCGCTGTCAATTTTGTTTTAGGCGCAGCCTCTATAAAACAGGTGCCACGCGAAGGTATTCCGCAAATAGCGTTTTTGGGGCGTTCAAATGCCGGCAAATCCAGCCTGCTGAACGCTCTATTCAAAAAGGAAATTGTTAAAACCAGCAAATCTCCCGGCAAAACTCGCGAAATAAATTTTTTTTTGGTGAATTCGCAGAACAACTCGTATTATTTTGTTGACTTACCGGGTGTAGGTTATGCAAAAGTCAGCAAGAGCATGAGAGATGAAATGGCAAACCGCATAAAAACCTATGTGGAAAAAGCACACGACCTCAAAGGCGTAGTTTATCTGCTGGACATAAGGCACGGCGGCCACCAGATAGATTTCGGAACCATAAACGGAATAAAAAATGCCGGAGTTCCCGTGCTTTTGATTGCCGGCAAAGCCGATAAACTGAACCAATCGGAATTTATAGCGGCGAAAAAAAAGTTAAAGGAAAATTTTTGCCTGCCGGAAGAACCGCTTGCCGTAAGCTCGAAAACAAAAAAGGGGTTACCGGAATTGTGGAAGGAAATAGAAGTGCTCTTGGGAGTTCCCGGTGCATAGCCTTTCAACGCCGGGACGTGCCTTAAACTGGTTTGGGCGCAGATTTTTGCGTTCACACGTCGGACAATTGCTGTCAATACAGCTTTTGGCTTTACGTTCGTTTTTCGGCAAAGGCAACCGAAAAATAGACGTCCAGCAAATAATTTTGCACATTTATAATATAGGCATAAAGTCGTTGCCGCTTGTACTCGCTGTGGGGGCAATTTTGGGGACGGTTTTAATCGTGAATACTGCCGGTTTAGCACCAAAAATCGGTTTTGGAAACTTTTTCGGAAACTTGATGGTAATAGCCATAGTGCGCGAACTTGGGCCGATTTTAACGGGCTTCTTAATCGCAGGGCATAGCGGAAGCTCCCTTACAACACGCATAGCGAGCATGAAGGTGAACTCCGAAATTGATGCGTTGGAAACCCTTGGCATCAGTCCCATACGCTTTTTAATTATGCCGGCACTCGTAGGCGGGATTATAGCCGTGCTGATTGCAAACTGTTTTTTTTGCATTTCTGCTATCGGAACGGGATTTTTAATCTCAAAAACAGCAACCGTTCTAATGGATAGTATTTTTAAAATACCATTGGAATGGAGTTTTTACTCGCTCTCTATCTTAAACGCCTTGAAGCCGATAGATTTCGTAATGGGTTTCATAAAACCATTTATATTCGCTTCAATAATCATAACAAACGCCTGTTACTACGGAACTCGCATTAAAAACGACCAACGAGCCGTGCCTACAGCTACTTCACGCTCGGTTGTAAACTCTTTTATTTTAATAGTAGCCGCCGATTTGCTTCTCTCATTCGCTTACATTCTGGAATACATAAACAGTGTATCTTCTGTGATTTGAACATCGGCAATCTTTCTAAATTTCTATATTATGCACAACTATGGGGTGTTTCGGCAAAAAAGCGGTTATGTCGCTGTTGTAGCATTTTTATTTCCTGTTCTAACTTACGGGGCCGGTGATTATTTGCAGAATTATATAAATACTGCGTTCCAAAACAACCCTGCTCTGCAAGCCGCTCAAAAAAATTATGAAGCTGAAAATGCCCGAATTGCGGGGCTTGGGACTTTGGAATATCCAAAGCTGGATATAGGCTTTTACCCCGAACCTATAGAATTAAAACACGGAAAGCAAGTTGCCGAGTTCTCCGTTATGCAAATGTTCAACTGGCCCGGCACACAAGGCGCTGCTCAAACAGAGGCTCGATCTATGGCTATGATGCAAGCGGCAAAGGTGCAAAGTTTGAAAAACGAATTGGCGATGAAAATCAAAAGCGAATGGAACGGTTTGGCAGCATTGAAAAAGACGATTGAGTACAAAAAGCAAATTCTGGAAATTCAAAAACGGTTGGAAAACCTTACGGTTGAAAATTTAAAGGTTTCCGACTACTCCGCTGTGCTGGATGCAAATTCGCAGATTTTGGAACTGGAGTTTGAACTGGAGAGTTTGCAAAGCGAGATGCAAACCGGAATTGCAAGCTTCAACGCCCTGCTGGGGCAAGACCCGAACACCGAAATTTCACTCGCAGACACTCTATTTTTAGCGGAACCCGACACTGCAAAAGCAACGGAAAATCCCATGCTCGCAATGCTCAACGCAGAGAGCCAGTCTTACAAAAGCCAAATAGCTATGTATCAAAAAATGGGCAGCCCCATGTTCGGGCTTGGTTTGCAATACATGCTCATAAATAAATTGGATAATATGGATAACACCGGAAAAGACATGGTTATGATAATGGGGCAAATAACACTCCCGATTTGGCGAAGCAAAACCAACGCCTCAGTGAACGAAGCTATACATAGAAGCGAAGCTGCGCAAAAATACATGCTCAATGCGAAAAACGAACTGGAAGTTCAAAAAACTCAGGTGAAAAGGCAAATTGAACTGGCTAAAAAGAAAATTTCCCTTTACAAAAAACAGGTGGATTTGGCCGGCAGCAAACACAAAATCGCTTTGCAAAATTTAAGCATAGGCAAAAGCGGACTCTCGGAAGTTTTACAAATAAATATTGAATTTATAAATTATCAAATTAAGGAAGTTGAAGCGATAGCGGAATACAACTCTGCGGTTGCGAGTTTGGAAATGGTGTATGGCAAAAACTATTAAAGAAGTGTCCTTTTACATACTGCTGGTGAGCTTGGGTTTGCTTGCAGGGTGGTTTGTTTTTAGCTCTTCTTCAAAGCATTCCGGCGAAACACAATCGGTTGCACAGGAGTACACATGTTCCATGCACCCGCAAATCCGAATGCAAGACAAGGCGGCCAAATGCCCGCTTTGCGGAATGGATTTAATTCCGGTTGCAAGCGAGGGCAGTGCATCTGCCGATGATAGCTTTGAGATGTCTGCGGAAGCGATTGCTCTGGCAAAAGTTGAAACCATTGAAGCAAAAAAGAGCGAGCCGCAGAAAGTGCTGCGGCTTTACGGCAATATTCAGGCGAATGAAAGGAATATTCACTCGCAAACCGCACATATAGGTGGGCGCTTGGAAAAATTATTTGCGAATTTTGAGGGAGAAACGGTGAAAAAAGGGCAGGTAATAGCGAGCATTTATTCCCCCGAACTCCTGAGCATTCAAGCCGAATTTTTAGAAGCGTTAAAACAAAAACAGCCCGTTATAACAGAGGCGGCAAAAGAAAGGCTCAGGCTATTGAAAATAACGGAAAGCCAAATTGAAAATTTGGAAAAAACAGGCAAAGCAAATCCCTATATAAATATTGTTGCAGACGCAAGCGGAATTGTAACCGCAAAGAAAACCGCGAGGGGCGAGTATGTAGAAGCCGGTTCCGTTCTGTTTGATGTTGCGAATTTGAATTCCGTATGGGCTGTGTTCAACGCTTATGAATCCGATTTGCCTTACCTGAATGTAGGCGATTTAATAGGCTACACAACCAATGCCTTGCCGGGGCAGGTGTTCACCGGACGCGTGGAATTCATATCCCCCATTGTAGATTCAGAGTCCCGCACGGCAAAGGTTCGCATGGAAACGGATAATAAAAATTTGAAGTTGAAGCCCGGTATGCTTGCAAATGCTCTGATACACAATGCAAAGATAAGCGGCGAGGCCATAATTTTACCCAAAAGCGCAGTGCTTTGGACGGGCGAGCGTTCCGTTGTTTATGTGGTGAAAAAACATGAAAACGATGCTTTGAATTTCAATTTGAGGGAGATTAAACTCGGCCCCGCGCTTGGGGACAGCGTTGTTGTTCTCTCCGGAATCCAAGAAAAAGAACTTGTTGCAGTAAACGGAGTTTTTGCTATTGACGCGAGTGCGCAACTGGCAGGAAAAAACTCCATGATGAACCTTCCACCCAACCCCCAAGGAGATACTATGAACAAGATCGCAAAACTTGCAGCAGTCGCTTTAATATGCACCACGGCGGCCGCCTGCGATGAACACAAAACCCACACCGCACCGCAGCAACCACCCGCTAAAACACAAAGCGCAGAAGTTATCCAGCTCGGCGTATCGGGTTCGTGCGAGATGTGCAAAATGCGAATTGAAGGTGTGGCAAAATCTCAAAGCGGCGTGAAAAGCGCCGACTGGGATATAAAAACACAATCTTTGCGCATTGAAGTTGAGCCTTCCAAGGCGAACTTGGATGCCATAAGCAAAGCCATTGCCGCCGCCGGGCACGACACGGAAAAAGACAAAGCGGACGATGCTACGTACAACGCTTTGCCGGGTTGCTGCAAGTATAGGAAATAGATGAAGTTTTTCTTGCATAACCGCCTTTTCACGGTTATCCTCACACTCGGCATCCTATTCGGCGGCCTTTCCGTTGCGCCTTTTGATTTTGGCCTAGGCCACGTATTCCAAAACCCCGTAAATGTGGACGCCATCCCCGACCTCGGCGAAAACCAGCAAATAGTAGCAACGGAATGGATGGGGCGAAGCCCCAAAGACATACAGGAACAGATCACTTACCCCCTAACAACCGCACTGCTCGGCATTCCGGGGGTTAAAACCATTCGCTCAACTTCCATGTTCGGCATGAGCTTTATATATGTAATCTTTGAGGAGAAAATTGAATTTTACTGGAGCCGTGCCCGCATTCTGGAAAAATTGAATTCCCTGCCCGCTAACTTGCTGCCAAACGATGTGAAACCCGCACTCGGCCCGGATGCAACCGCGCTGGGGCAGGTGTTTTGGTACACGCTGGAAGGCCGAAGTCCGGAAAACGGCGAACCCACAGGGGGCTGGTCGCCGGATGCGTTGCGGAGCATTCAGGATTTTTATGTGAAATATAATTTGGCTGCCGCTTCGGGGGTTTCCGAGGTTGCGAGCATTGGCGGCTTTGTGAAGGAATATCAAATTGAGATAGACCCCAACGCACTGCAAAACTACAAACTCTCCCTTATGGAAGCGATGAATGCAATCCAAAAAAGCAATTTAGACATAGGCGCAGAAACCATAGAGATGAACAAAGTCGAATATATGGTGCGTGGAATAGGCTATATAAAAAGTTTGGCAGATATAGAAGAAAGCGTTGTTGCTGTTCAAAACGATGTCGCAATCAAAATAAAAGACATTGCATTTGTGAATATAGGTCCCGCTCCGAGACGTGGAGGCTTGGATAAGGAGGGCGTGGAGGCGGTTGGGGGCGTTGTGGTTGCTAGGCACGGTTCTAATCCCATGCAAACCATAAATAACATAAAGGAAAAAATCAAAGAGATGAATGCGGGAATGCCCAGCAAAATTCTCGAAGACGGCACGGAATCCAAAGTGCAGATTATTCCATTTTACGACCGCTCCATGTTAATCAATGAGACAATAGAAACCCTGAAAACCGCCCTCTCGCACGAAATTCTGATTTGCATTTTGGTGGTCACCGTTTTGGTGTTCCGCTTGCGAGCCTCAATGGTGATAGCCTTTCTTTTGCCAATCACCGTTCTCGCCACATTTATAATAATGAAAATTGTGGGTGTAGAAGCGAATGTCGTTGCACTTTCGGGGATTGCTATAGCCATCGGTGTTATGGTTGACGTGGGCGTGGTGATGGTGGAGGCGATACTTAAGGAAGTTGAGAGTTCAGAGTTGAGGAAAGTTGAGAGTGGAGAGTTGAGAGTTGAGAGTGAGAAGAAGGAAAGTTTAATTTATAGGAGTGTTAAGGGTGTTGCTGCACCTTTGATTACTGGGATGGCTACTACGGTAATTGGATTTTTGCCTGTGTTTTTTTTGACTGCGCAAGAAGGGAAACTGTTTCATCCGTTGGCTTATACTAAAACATTTGCCCTTGTTTCTGCGTTGTTGCTGGGGTTTGCTGTTTTGCCTACTGTTGCGTATTATTTGTTGTTTGGGCGGGTGGGGGGTAAAGGGCAACCGTTAAGGTTGCCCCTACGGGGGCGGAATGTTTGCCGTGTTTTGGTGATTGTTGCTGCTGTTGTTTTTCTTGCTGTTCAATGGATGCCGCTGGGGTTTTCTGCGGGGGTGATTTGGAATTTGATTTTTGTTGTTTTTTCGGTTGGAATAATTTTGGTTTTTCTTTGGCTGCTGGTTCTTTATTATGAAAAAATTTTGAGATGGTGCTTGGCAAATAAATTTCTCTTTATGATTTTGCCTGTGATCATAATTATCTTTGGGCTTGCGATTTGGAAAAATACAGGCAAGGAATTTATGCCGAGTTTGGACGAAGGCTCATTTTTGCTGATGCCAACAGCTATGCCCCATACCGGCGTGGAACGCACAAGAGAACTCATCGCTGCATTGGATAAACGCATCTCCGCAATTCCGGAAATTGAGAGCACCGTTGGGAAATGGGGGCGGGTGAACTCCGCATTGGATCCCGCGCCTATACAGATGTTTGAGAACACGATCAACTATAAAACGGAATACGGAACGGATGCAAACGGAAATAAATTCAGGCAGTGGCGACCTCATATAAAAAGCACGGATGATATTTGGCAGGAAATAGTCAAAGTGTCAAATTTGCCCGGCTTGACCAGCGCTCCGAAGTTGCAGCCCATAGCGGCAAGGCAGGTGATGCTCTCCACAGGAATGCGAGCATCAATGGGTTTGAAAGTCACAGGGCCGGATTTGGAAGCGATAGAGCAAGGCGGCAAAGCGTTGGAAGCGGCGTTGAAAGAAGCGGCAAGTATAAAAAGCGAAACCGTTTTCTACGACCGTGCCGTAGGCGCGCCGTATATGGAAATCCATCTGAACCGGGCGGAGATGGCTCGCTACGGTATAAATGTGCAGGATGTTCAAAGCATAATCTCAGCGGCGGTGGGCGGCATGTCTCTGACAAACACCGTGGAGGGCCGGGAACGCTATTCTGTGCGGCTGCGCTATCCCAGAGAGTTCCGCAACAGCCCGGAGGCATTGGAGAAGATTTTAATTCCGACGTCTAGCATGAGTCAAATTCCATTGGGATCCATCGCCAAAATAGAGTTTGCAAAAGGTGCGCAGATGATAAGCAGCGAGAACACATTTTTGATAGGCTATGTTCTTTTTGACAAGATAGACGCAGTAGCGGAAGTGGATGCTGTGGAGCAGGCGCAGAAGCATCTGGAGCAGCTCCTCTCCAGCGGCAAGCTGGTTTTGCCGAGCGGTGTTTCATACAAATTTGCGGGGACTTACGAGCAGCAGCAACACGCCGCCAAAACCTTGGCGGTTGTAATCCCCGTGGCCTTGCTTGCGATTTTCTTGGTTTTATTTATGCAGTTCAAAACGGTCACCGCCAGTTGCATACATTTCAGCGGCGTGTTTGTAGCGTTTGCGGGCGGCTTCATCATGCTTTGGCTTTACGGCGAGCCTTGGTTTTTGAATTTCAGCATAGGCGGCGAAAATCTGCGGCATGTATTCCACATAGACAAGGTGAATTTGAGCGTAGCCGTTTGGGTCGGCTTCATAGCCCTGTTCGGAATAGCCACGGACGACGGCGTTTTGATGGGAACCTACATTCACGACACCTTTATAAAATTAAACCCGAAAACAAAAGAGGAAATTCAAAACGCCGTAGTGATAGCGGGTTTAAAGCGTGTTCGCCCCGCCGCAATGACAACGGCCACGACCTTGATAGCCCTGCTCCCCGTTTTGACCTCAACGGGCAAAGGCGCCGACATCATGGTTCCGATGGCAATCCCCGCCTTCGGCGGAATGCTGATCCAGAGCATAACGATGTTCGTAGTGCCGGTTCTGCAATGTGTTTGGAGGGAGAGGGTTCCCCCCGATTTATAGGATTTTGCCGATGGTTGCGAATGGGGCGACCGCAAGGGTCGCCCCCATAGGCACTAACTTAACCAATGTTCAATTGTAGTTTTCTTGTTTTTCGTTGTATTTTCTATATTCCGCATTGCAGAGGATTATTTTTTTACCTGCCATTGCGACGCCTCGGCAAAATAACCATGTTTTGGAGGTATTATGGACAACAGTAAAATCCGATTGTTTGAGAGTAAACATATTCGTTCTGTTTGGGACGAGAAAGCGGAAAAATGGTGGTTTAACCGACCAGCCGGACTATAAAAAAGTCAGGAACTACTGGAAGTGGCTTAAAAACAAGCTTGCAGAGGAAGGTAGTGAGTTGATTAGTATTACTAACCAACTGAAAATGCCGGCAAGCGATGGTAAAAATTATTTAACCGATGTTGCCGACACCGAGCAAATTTTTCGGCTCATTCAGTCTATTCCCAGTAAAAAAGCCGAGCCATTTAAACTTTGGCTCGCAAAAGTTGGCAGAGAAAGAATAGATGAAACAATAGACCCGGAACAATCCATAGAACGAGCCATTCAAAATTACAGAAAATTGGGCTATTCGGAAAACTGGATAAACCAAAGGGTAAAATCCATAGAAGTTCGCAAGGCATTAACAGACGAGTGGGACAAGGCTGGTGTAAAACAGGGCACGGAGTATGCTTATTTGACCGACTTAATGACTAAAACTTGGAGCGGAATGACTACAAAACAATACAAAAAGCACAAAAATTTGAAAAAAGAAAATTTGCGTGATAATATGACCAATTTAGAACTCATTGTAAATATGCTTGCAGAAGCTACGGCGACAGAATTATCGGCAAGAACAAGTAACATCGTTTACATTTTGATTAGGGCTGGTTCACTACTAGTATCCAGTATCAATTATAG
>LIUH01000045.1:0-698 GCA_001462225.1 Fibrobacteria bacterium GUT31
TCCAACTGGTACACATTCCGCCTGCAATGTTGTGCTGTTCACATAACGTCACATTAAACCCGCTACGCTGCGCGTAAATAGCGGCGGACAGCCCTGAAATTCCCGCGCCAATGATTACGATGTTTTTCATTATCGTTCCTCCGTTAAAATTTATACAGACCGATAGTAACTGTTCCGGTTAAATTATTAACCGATATCTTTTGCCGATTAAAATCTCGTGAAGGAAAACCCTTTCCAGAATAATTTGATAACCCAACCAATTCTTTTGGAATACCAAATAACCCATAATCAAGCCTTTGATTATTATTAGCGTCTTGATACAATGATATTACATATTCCCCGGTTGGAAGCGTCAATTCATGTAATAACATTGTATTGTTTGCTTCTAATTCAAACTCAAGATAAGGATTTCCATTTCTATAACCTTCGGTATTCGAATAAATAGTTACAAATACCTTCCCGCTATTTATTGCAACATTTGTAATTTCCATGGTGATATGTTCACTATTTAAGGCTTGAGTAAAACAGAAACCAGAGATGACACAGCCAAAAATAAGAGAGCACGTTGTCTTTTTCATTGCAACTCCATTTTTATACAAAGCCATTCCAACAAATGGGCTTATAAAAATTGCAAGATAAATAAACGTTATCCACGGCTGGTAATCCACATAAAATTCTTTTAACGTCATTGCCCAAGG
>LIUH01000045.1:875-1058 GCA_001462225.1 Fibrobacteria bacterium GUT31
TGACCAGCTTAATCCTAAAAAGGCAGCAGTTTTCATTTGATTCTTTTCAGGTTTTGCCATACGGAAATACAAAAACGCAAATAAGGGCCAAATTATTATGTTGTATAACGGATGAAACGGAATTGTTTTAACATAAGCGGTACTGGCATACATAGTAGAAACCTGCTGCCCCGCATCGGTCAA
>LIUH01000045.1:1063-10089 GCA_001462225.1 Fibrobacteria bacterium GUT31
TTAAAAATAGTATGCCCGACACCTATAATGGTAACTAAAAAATAAGCCGCCCAAAACCACAGCATTGAAATTTTCCAATTAACCTTGTTCATTTTTCCTTCCTTATCGCTGCCAAAATTCGCAGCTTGTTTGATACATAAATATATATACCTGTTTGCTGCATTATCCAATGAAACTCAAGTCTATAAAACGGCAGCTTGAGCATGAATTTCGGCAAGTCAGTAATAAATTGGAAAAGCGAACATTATGCAATAAAAGAGGAAATCGTTCAGCTCCCTGGCCTATTTCCGTTTTTTAAATAAAAATTAACACACATTTGTTTTTTATCTCACATTGATCCTGATTAATATACACATGAACAGTGTATATGACGAAGTTCTCAATATTAATATAGAACAGACATTAAAAACCGCCGGGAAATTTAGCATAGGACATTTATCAAAACCGGGATATTGTTTTTTGCCTGATGAAAAAGCCGGAGCTGTCTACGAAACAATGAAGTTGAATCCCGTTATCACGGAATTTACAGTTGTCGAAAACAGTGTTCCTATAGGTTTTTTGACAAGGACAGCCCTGAATGAAATTCTTGGAGGCCAGTACGGTTTTTCCATTTATTCCAAAAGCCCAATCCGGGAAATAATGAAGATCGATTTTTTATCGGTGGATTATTCCATGTCTGTCGATCAGGTGTCAAGGCTTGCCATGCAAAGGTCTTTTGATCTGCTGTACAATCCTGTTGTGGTAAGGCATGAAGAAAAATATTCGGGTATTGTAACCGTAAAAGATCTGCTTGATACCTGTACGAAAATGGCGCTGGCCGAGCGCAATGAAATTGCCCTTATGCGGGATAATTTAAAGATCGGTCTTTTTTTCATGGATCGCGGCTGTATCATTCAGGATCAATATTCACGGTATCTTGAAGAGTTGTTTTCACAGAACAACCTTCATGGCAGAAGTTTCGCTGATCTTCTGGCATCGTCAGTTACACCTAACGAATTAACAGCCATTAAAGATTATTTTAACATGCTTGTTGAAGGCAGTTTTGATCAGGACATGCTGGATGATATTAACCCGCTTATGGAACTTCATTATTCAGGCGGCGGCGATTCGTCGGACAAAAAAGTATTTCAATTCGGCTTTGCGGCTATTGAACGGAATCAAGGAGAAGTTTTTGTGCTGGTGTCGGTCTACGACATAACGGTAAAGGTAGAGCTGGAACGGCAGCTGTTGGAAGAAGAAGCAAAGCGTAATGAAGAAATGAAAACAATCTTTGAGCTGTTGCAGGCAGATCCACGTATTTTCCGCGCTTTTCTTGAAGATACGGAATATGAATTTGAGCGTATCGAAAAAATATTAAAAGATGATACAATATCCGCGCATGAAGCTCTGGTAAATGTTTACCAATCAATGCACGCGATAAAATCGAATGCGGTCACTATAGGACAGGATACTTTTGGCGGCAAAGTGCATAACGTGGAATCCAAAATCAAGAAACTGCGCGAACAGGAAGAAGTCCCATTTACCGAAATGTTGAATCTGACTATGGAAATTAGCCGGTTGATCGAAGAAAAGGAAAAATTCAAAACAACGATAAACAGAATTAATCTGCTTAAGCAAAACAGCAATGTCGAAGGACAAAATAAGATGCAGTACGTTTTGATTGAATCCCTTGCCAAGACCGTCGGCAAGGTTGCCTCTGATATGGGTAAAAAAATTAAATTCAAACAGGGCAAAATTGATAACGATGTGATAGAAAACGGCCCCAGACGGATAATTAAAGAAGTGCTGGTACAGCTAATCAGAAATTCAGCGGTACATGGAATAGAAACGCCGCAGGAACGCGCCGCCGCCGGAAAAGATAAAACCGGAACTATAAAACTGTCCATCAAGAAGGAAGATGGAAAAATCCACGTTAAACTTGGCGATGACGGCCGCGGCCTTGACTACGGGAAAATTGCCCAAAAAGCCCTGAGGCTAAAACTTGTAAAACCCCGTGACGCGAAAAACAAAAGCGCGCTGTTAAAGGCGATTTTTTCGCCCGGATTTAGCACCGCCGAAACCGAAGGGGTTCACGCGGGGCGCGGTATCGGGCTTAACCTTGTTAAAGACCGCGTGCGCGAAGGAAAAGGCTCTATCAAGGTGCAGAGCGAACGCGGAAAAGGGACAGTATTCCATGTCTATTTCCCGTTAAGTAAGTAGTGATACCAGTTTCTATAGCCCTGATATAAATAGCATGAGCGAACAGCCGATGAGTACAGCAAAAATGTCGGGAACAAAATCTATTACTACTTCATAACAGAAAGACTGTTAAAAGTTGACAGCTTCCCTGTATGGTAAAGAATATCTGTGCCGTCTGCATTATCTCAAAAGCCCAAGCTGCCTTGCTTTGACAATCGCGTCCATTGCGTTTGTTACGTCCAATTTTTGATACGCGAGCTTGGTATGGTAGCGGATGGTGTTCAGGCTAAGGCCGGTAAGTTTTACGATTTTGGCGTTGTTATGGCCTTTTGACAATAACTCCAACACGAGGGTCTGTTGCTTCGACAGCTTGACTGGTTTAAGTTTCAAGGCGCTTGCGACGCCTTTGAAGCGTTTGGATTGTTCATACGTCGTTACATACAGTTCCCTTACAAATCTGCTTGTCGCGTCGTCGCTGTCCGTTTCTTTTCCAAGTTTTCTTATAACGGCGGATAGAACCGGAAGGACGGCCTTCCCGTCGTTCGCCACGACGCGGATAAATCCATAAGTCTGTAAAAAAGGAATCCGCTTGAGAAGCCTGTCCGCGGATTCTTTCTTTTTGCCTATCGCCCACTCTATGATGGAAATAAGCACGTCGGCTTCTGTTCCATCAAGCGGCCTATCCATAGCGTCGGCCATGCTTTTAACCGCCTGTAAGGCGCTAAAGGCCTCGTCAAGTTTTCCAAGCACAATATAGGCGCGCGCCGTGGTGATGCTTTGATATACTTTGTACAGCGATTTAAGATTGGAATCATTGACATAATAATTGCTCAGCCATTGCTCCGCTGTTTTCTTGTCGCCATCCAACAGACCGCGCTTTGTTTTGTATGCCAAAAGGTTTTGCTTCAAGTGATGCGCGCTGTTAGTTTCAACATATGTTCCGGCCTCGTTCAAATGAAGCTCGTAGGCGTTTCTGTTTCCGTTCAGCAATGCGGCTTCGGCCTGCCCCAATATTATGGCGTATCCTATCTCATGGCTGACCTCAGCGTTGAGCGCGCTGCGCGCCTGCGAAAATACTTGGGACGCTTCATTCAGCGCGTTCTGCTCAATGTAAAGTCCAGCAAGAATGCCAAGCGAAAGACATTCGCTGTTTTCTTTCAGAAGCACTTTGTTTACTCCGGTTGCTACCATTTCATAAACTTCAGGCTTTGCAAGCGCGTAAAAATCCCTGCCGCTCCTGTGGAGGAAGGGCATATAGAATGTCGAGGAGCCTATCTGCTGTTTTCCGCTGTTCTGTACGGCAGCCGGCGCTCTGCTGATCATCGCCGCGATCTCCGCGTACTTTATCCGGTAATCCATCATAAAGCATGACATGACGGCTTCCATGACTTGAGGGAAATCCCTTGCCAAAACAGGCACGGCGGCTTTCATCCTGTCCATATAAAATTCAAATTTAGGCGCGTTTCCGGAATAGTATTGGTACACAACTTGCGAGGCGTACAGAATCGGCAGTTTCTCACATATTTCATCCGAAAATTCACCTTCAAGAAAAACTTTCAGGGATTCGATGTACTCATCCATTGACTTGTTCTTGTCTTCGGTTGTTTTTTTGAACGATTCCGCAATAACAGGAATATCCCTGCTCCTGAAGGCGTACCGCCTTGCCGTGTAAAAGTCGTTCATACTCAAATAATATTGCGCTGTTTTCCGGTATAATTCGGCTTTGTCTATCTGGCTTTTTGCAAGCTCCTCAAGCAAAAACTCGCGGAAAAGGTCGTGATACCGGTAAACGCCGCCGGAAACGGATATGTTCGCGTTCCCTTGAATCAGTATGTCTATATATCCTTTGCAATCTTTCACGCCGGTTAAAAGCGCGCACAAATCCGCGGTAAACTTGTCCGGTACGGCTGACTGCATTAAAAACTTTCGTTTTTTTTCATTCATATTATTCCAGACATTCTTCTCAAAATAGGTTTTATACGACAGCAGGGATTTTTTCTCGTCCATTTGAAGATTGCCGCTGGTGATCATCGAGTTTATCAGGATGATCCAGCCCTCCGAATACACGCGGATTTCTTGTGCCTTCTGTTCGGTGGCGAACTGGCCGTAGCTTGCCAAGTATTTCATGATTTCATCAACGGAAAAAGCCAACTCGCTGGAGTCCACCATAGACACCTTATTGACGTTACGCAAAATGTCGAATGTGTCAGGAAGACCTGTACGGCTCAAAAAGATCACCGTAATATTTTCAGGCAGGCGCTTTAAAACATGAGGCAGAGATTTGATAATTGTCGCGTTGTTGATTTTATGAAAATCGTCTATCACAAGGACAACGCGCTCCCGCCCAAAATCGGCTGTTGCCAAAAGCTCTATCGTGAACTCCACGGGCGTGTCGCGGAACCCCGTCGCGTTTATTAAACCTGAGATGTCTTTGTCCCGTTGGGTGTCCCGCTGGGTGGCAGACGACAGCAGGCGGCAGAACGCCATATAGAACAAAGCTGGCGTATTGTCGTATTCGTCAAAGCAATGCCATGCGGCATGACAGTTTGTTTGTTTCAGCCACAAAAGGGTTGTTACCGTTTTGCCATACCCGCCAGGAGCCTGTATGCATATAATTTGCCTTTCAGCCGCACGGTCGATACGGCGCAACAGTTCCTTACGTGGGGCGCATATTTCCGGCAGAGATACCGGCAGCCCTGAATAGTCGTCCATGTTTTTTACTCTTTAACTCTATGTACCGCGATGTGGGAAGCAAAACGCGGTACAGATTCTGTTACTTAAAAATTATGCAATTATCCCTAAAAAGTCAATGTTTTTCGTAAAAACCCCACATCGCCTCTAAAACCCACCAAAAAATTTTTCAAAAAACCCCACATCAATGTGATTGTCTTTTATAGGCAATGAACAATACTAAAATGGGAGACAGTGTGTACTAATTCCTAATTGCTAATTTTTAATTGTTAATTTGTATGGAGGATTGAGATGAAAAAAGAAGCAGTTTTAATTACCGCGGCTGTATTGACCGCTTTGTTGTTTTACGCCTGTTCTTCGCCCATGAGCGTCGGCGAGGCGGGAGCTACAGGCTCTTTTACCATTACTGTTGGAGACGAAAGCGGCAGGGCGACCTTGCCGTGGGACGGAAATATCCAAATAGAAGACCTTGATCTGACCATAAAACTGTACAACGGCCCCGGCCCGGCACAAACACGGGAAGGCGTCAGAGCCAATCAAACGGTTAATTTCACGGTCGCTGTAGGACGCTGGGAAGTTTCCGTAGAGGCGTACGAAGCCGGTGTATTGAAGGCCGAAGGATCTACGGTCATGAACGTAAAGCCCGGCCCGAATGACACTGTCAAAGTAACAATGAAACAGCCGGGCACCGATAGCGGCAGTAAACCGGGCGGAGATGACGGCTCCGACGGTGGTGACGACGGTGAGTCGGGCGGGGAGCCCGAGGACGGTACATGGCAATATCCTTTTAAGGTTTTCGATGCGGCCACGCTTAAAAAAGTCGGGACGGGTACTGACGGCTGGGGTCTGGACAAATACTACAAAGTTACCGAAAATATCATCCTGTCCGGAGACTGGACGCCGATTGGCGACAGCGATTATCCTTTCACCGGTAATTTTGACGGCAATAGTATGACTATCTCCAATCTCACCATCAGCGCCCCCGGCAATACCGAACCCCTGGGCTTGTTTGGCAGTGTCTGGGGATTAGTAAAGAATGTTAACTTGGCAAATATCAACATAAGCGGCGGTGATTTAATAGGCGGTGTGACAGGGGAGTTGAAAGATGGCGGCAGAGTGGAAAACTGTTCTGTCTCGGGCAGTAATATTATCGGTTCTGGTGATTATGTCGGCGGCATAGCGGGCTTTATTGATGATACTAGCAGCGTCGTCAAAAATTGCTACACCACAGGCGATGTCATAGGCAATGACTATGTTGGTGGCGTGGTTGGGTACAACAACGGCATGGTGGAGAACTGCTATGCCACGGGCAATGTCGAAGGTACCACCACTGTAGACAACACTGGCGTTGTAGGCGGCGTGGTTGGATATAACAACGGCATGGTGGAGAATTGCTACGCCACGGGCAATATCAGCGGTTTTGACGCTACTGGTGGCGTGGTGGGCGGGAATTTTGCCACAGTGGAAAATTGCTACGCCACGGGCAATGTTACCGGCAATGACAATGTTGGCGGCGTGGTTGGGCTTAATTCTAATAATTCTACAGTGAGAAACTGCGCGGCTCTAGGCGGCAAACTTACGTATCATACGGAAACAATAAGTGGAACAGAAATATTCATTGCTGGGCGTGTGGTAGGGCAGAACCTCGCCGGTTCAACAGCATTGCAAAATAACTACGGGAATTCCACGATGAAAGATAAAACTGATACTATTATAACACCATCCCCAACAGGCGCACTGAATAATAAAGACGGCGCGGATGTTTCCGGCGGTGCAGGGTCTGGTCAGTTCAATAACGAGTACTGGTGGACGGATTCGACTAGATGGAGTACCTCTAACGCATGGAATTTTAGCGCAACAGGGCCATGGCAATGGGATACTGGTAGACAACTGCCTGGTTTACAAAATATGCCCTAACCAGCTTAGGCACGACGGTGTCATAACAGGTAACAACGAACAATTAGCAATCATAGATTGCTAACAACAACATTGTTAACTTTTAATTTTTAATTTGAAAAGGAGTGTTTATGAAAAAGATTTTTGTATTGGCAATCGCTCTCGCGGTGATTGGAATGGCTGTCGCGCCGCAGGTACAAGCGCAAACCAAACAACAAGAGCAGGAACTTGAACAGATTGCAAGAAGATCCATGAACGGGCTTTCAGCGCAGGATAGGACACGGATAATACAAATCATGACCGATGTGTATGTGGCGCAGGGTATGTCCCGTCAACAATCTGCTCAGTTAGCTGAAATGGCGGCTGATAATATGTTTTTTGATTACCAGGAAGATGCCCAATCTGCTGAAGCGCGCAGAATGATTGAAGCAGAGGATCAGCGGCTGCAACAACAGCGGCAACAAGAAGCACAAATGACACAGCAACAGGAACAGCAGAAACGGCAACAGGAACAGGAAGAGAGACAACGAGAGGAACAGCGCAGAATGTACCCCGGCGATACACGCGGCTGGCCGTCGGTAACATGGTTTCGTAATAAAGATGCACAACTTGCATCACTCAGACAGCCGACTGGTACAAACGCAAGCTATGACAGTGATGGCGGAACTGTTTACCTTAGCGGCGGCAACGCAAATGCCGTAATGCAGGACCTTGTACGACAAATAAATACGGCAACCGGAAAGAGCATGACCCGTAATAACGACGGCAGTTATTCTGTTATAACAAATCAATCTGGTGTTTTGGAATGGACTATAAAAGTATGGCAGCAAGAAGGTTCAGTCAGGCTTTCAATGGGTTGGATTACTTAAACAAACGCGACAGTGAGCAATGAAAAGATCGCGTATAACGATATTGTTCGCGAATCGTCGGACTATCAGTCTGAGTAGACGCACGGGGTCAGGTATGTTTTTTGACTTTCCATAATCGGTGGTTGGATGGTATAATAAGAGATAATAGGGTATAAAAAAGCTGGAAAAATCTAAAATATTGTTTTTCTGCTTTTTTACCCTTACTTTACGGAGGTTTTATGAACATTGCAACTTTAAACGGAAAAATAGAAATGTTGCCTTTATACAAACAGCAGGAAATCTCGGATTTCGTTGATTTTTTACTTTCTTCCCCAAACAGTGTAAATACTAAAAATAGTTCTTCAGATCGCAAGCATCCGTATGCAGGATGTATGATCGGCACTTTCGGTCAAATGAGCGATGATTTTAATGAACCGTTAGACGATTTTAAGGATTATATGTGATGTCTGATAAAAATCTGTTGATTGATACGCAGTCATTCATTTGGTTTGTGGAAGATGATCCCAAGCTGCCTGTTTCTGTTCGTAATGTTATGGAAGATGAGAAATGTAACCTGTTTGTAAGTATTGCTTGTTTATGGGAAATTGTGATTAAATCATCGCTTGGAAAGCTACGTTTAAAAAAAGATATTCATGAAATTATAAATGGCGTTACTAAAAGTGGTTTTTCTATTTTACAAATCACATCGCAGCATTTAATAACGCTTCACAGGCTTGAGTATATTCATAGAGACCCATTTGATAGAATTATTATATCGCAAGCCATAACAGAAAACATGCAGGTTGTCTCGTCTGATGAGATTTTTAATAAATATCAGATAAATATGATAAAGGCATAAACACAACAGCTCCGATATGAAAGTGTGATAGACACTAATTTGCAGGTGTCATATATAAGATTGCGACTAACAATATTGTTACCTGTTACCTGTAAATGACAACCCTGCCGATACATAAGTTTTGCCGCTCCCGTAACCCAAAGGGTATTCGGGGTAATTGCTGTTTCTCGCAAGCCCGTAGTAATTGTATCCGGCTTCCGCATAGGCGCTTAACCTCGGTGTCAATGCGTATCTACCGCCCAAATTAAGCCCGCAAACAATTCCTCCCGGAGTTGATCCGTCTTCAAGTTCCGATCCCCATATCCCGAATCCCCAGCCTGCTTTTCCAAGAATAAACATATCAAAATTTGAAAACCTGAAAAAATTAGGCTGCCATCCAATGCGGAAAATCGCCGGTATTCCTAATATGATGTTGTCCTGTTTTTTTCCGCCAAGCAAACCTGATTCAATACCGTAAGACAGCCCTGTCCTTCCGTTTGGGATCCAATCTACTGATATTGACCATCCCAGAAATGCGGAGCCGCCATCGTATTCTCCTGCGCTGAATGTACCCA
>LIUH01000046.1 GCA_001462225.1 Fibrobacteria bacterium GUT31
AACCAAAATAGCATAACCACCTTCTCTCAACTCAAAGGAGCCATATCAAGAAACATAAGCCCCATAACTATTGCTGCGGATATTACCATCACCGATGGGTTGACTATAAATTCTGAAATCGCCATAACAAGCGATGCCACTCCTCGCACTCTCAGACGTGGCAAAGTAGGTGATTTATTCACTGTAGCCTATGGTGGCAAATTGATTTTTGAGGATATTACAATTGATGGCAATAAAAGCAGTTACGGTAGCAACGTGGGTCAGCTTGTCTATGTTGGTGGAAATTTTGAAATGAGAACCGGTGCGGTTTTGCAGAACAACAGTACGGATGACATGGGTGGCGGGGTGTATATTGGTGTCGGTACATTCACAATGAGCGGCGGAGAAATAAGAGACAATACAGTAAGGACTTCTTCTGGCGGCGGGGTGTATGTTGCCGGTGGCACATTTACAATGAGCGGAGGTACTATAACCGGCAATACAGTAGCTACCATCGGTGGCGGGGTGTATGTTACCGATGGCACATTCATAGTTGGCGGGACGGCAAAAATTCTCGGCAATAAAAAAAGCGACAACATTACACCAGACAATGTTTATCTCTCTAGTGGTAGATACATCACACTTGGCACTCCTGCATCCGGTATGGAAATTTATGTTCAAACCCCAGCAAGTGGAATTATAGTCAACTACAACGCAAACGAAAATGCTGCACAGTATTTCTACTCAGACACAGACGGCGAGTTTGTGTATTATGATGATGATCAACTTAAAATTGCAAACAAAAATAACATAACCACCTTCCCTCAACTCAAAGGTGCTATATCAAAAAACATGAGCCCCATAACTATTGCTGATGATATTGCCATCACTGCACCGTTGACTATTCAAGATAATTCTGCCACCCCCATCACCATAACAAGCGATGCCACAACTCGCACTCTTACACGTGGTGTAAATGGTTTTTTATTCACCGTAGGCGATGGTGGAAAATTGATTTTTGAGAATATTATAATTGACGGTGGTAAAAACAGTTTTGGTAACGCAATAGGTTCGCTTGTCCTTGTAGATGGCATTTCTGCAAATTTTGAAATGAAATCCGGTGCGATTTTGCAAAATAACAACACGGATCACACCGGTGGCGGAGTACGTGTTGCCGGCGGTACATTCACAGTTGGCGGGACGGCAAAAATTCAGGGCAATACCAAAAGCGACAATAGTGCTAACAATGTTTATCTTGTCGATGGTGTATTTATCACGCTTAACGCTCCTGCAACCGGTATGTCAATTTATGTGCAAACCGAAACAACAGGCGGAGTTATAGTCAACTCCGGCGCAACTGCGAGTATGGTAGATTATTTCCACCCGGACGCAGGTGGTGGCGCGTTTGTGTTTATTGACGGTGCTAAACTTGCCATTGCAGATATTAATAACATAACCTCTTTCCCTCAACTCAAAGCTGCTATATCAAGAAACATAGACCAAACCATAACTATTGGAGCGGATTTTAGCATTGCCGAAATGTTGAATATAAATTCTGCCATCACCATAAAAAGCGATGGCACTCACACACTAACCCGTAATGTAGCGGGTAATTTATTTACCGTAGGCAATAACGGCAAGTTGGTTTTTGATAATATTATAATTGACGGTGATAATTTAACTAGCAACGGTTCGCTTGTCCATGTAAATGGTTCTTATGCAACTTTTGAAATGAGAAATGGTGCGGTTTTGAAAAACAACGTAAATACTGGAGGTACTGGTGGCGGGGTGAATGTTACTAGCGGCACATTCACAATGATTGATGGGGAAATAATCGACAACACGGGGATAGGTGGCGGCGGGGTGAGTGTTATTAATAGCAGTAGCACATTCACAATGAGCGGCGGTATAATAAGCGGAAATGCAGGGGGTTTTAATGGTGTGGGCGGTGGCGGTGTACGTGTTGGTGGCGGCACATTCACAATGAGCGGTGGTACGATAAGCGAAAACACAGTGTATGCTGGCGGCGGGGTGTCTGTTGTTAACAGTGGTACATTCACAATGACCGGCGGTATAATAAGCGAAAATACAGTAAATTACGATGGTGGTGGGGTGAGTGTTGATGACGGTACATTCACAGTTGGCGGGACAGCAAAAATTCTCGGCAATACCAAAAGCGACAACATTACACCAGACAATGTTTCTCTTGCTAGCGGCAAATACATCACGCTTGGCACTCCTCAATCCGGTATGCAAATTTATGTGCAAACCGCAACAGCAAATAATGGAGTTATAGTTGACCCAGCAAATGCAGGTATGGAACAGTATTTCCATCCAGACGATGCTGCCAAAGCAGTAATTTTTAAAGATAATCAAATTATTCTAAGCAGTATTATAATGAGCTTCGCTCAACTCCAAAATGCCATAAAGCAAGGCATAACTCCCATAACTATTGGTACGAACTTTAACATTGAAGCACCGTTGGCTATTCAAAATAGTTCCGAACCTATCACCATAAAAAGCGATGGCACTACTGCTTACACTCTCACACGTGGCACAGTGGGTGACTTATTCATCGTACGCAATAATGGCAAATTGATTTTTGAGAACATTATAATTGATGGCAATAAAGGAGTTTCTCCATATAATAACAACAACAACGCTTCGCTTGTTCTTGTAAACGGTGCCTCTGCAAATTTTGAAATGAAAGCCGGTGCAGTTTTGCAGAACAACAAAGCACAGAATGGTGGTGGGGTTAGTGTTAGTAATAGCGGTACATTCACAATGAAAGGTGGTACAATAAGCGACAACACAGCGAGTCAATGCGGTGGAGTGTTTGTTGATCGCAGTGCATTCACAATGACCGGTGGTACAATAAGCGGCAACACAGTAACGAGTTTTGCTGGCGGGGTATGTTTTGCTGGTACTGGAGTTGAGGTATCATTCACAGTTGGTGGCACAGCAAATATTTCCGGCAATACCAATAGTGTCAGCGGTGCCAACGAAAATGTTTATCTTATGGCCAATAATAATAAAAATATCAAACTTGGCACAGGAGACAATGCTCCTCAATCCACTATGGCAATTCATGTGAAAACTACGGCAGAAGATGGAGTTATAGTCGAATCCGGCGCGACTGCAGGTATGGTAGATTATTTCCACCCGGACGCAGGTGGTGGTGCGTTTGTGTTTATTGACGGTGCTAAACTTGCCATTGCAGATATTAACAACATAACCTCTTTCCCTCAACTCAAAGCTGCCATATCAAGAAACATAGACCAAACCATAACTATTGGAGCGAATTTTAACATTGCCGAAGCGTTGACTATAAATTCTGCCATCACAATAAAAAGCGATGCCACGCACCGCACCCTCACACGTGGCGTAAATGGTGATTTATTCACCGTTGGCAATAATGGCAAATTGGTTTTTGAGAACATTACAATTGACGGTAATAAAGGAGTTTATAATAATATCAATACCGTGCTTGTCACTGTAACCGGCTCTTCTGCAAATTTTGAAATGAAAGCCGATGTGGTTTTGAAAAACAACAAAATAAGCGCGGTGTATGTTGGTCATTCCGGTACATTCACAATGAGTGGCGGTACAATAAGAGATAACACAGCGAGTAATGGTGGCGGGGTGTTTGTTAATGGCACATTCTTAATGACCAGCGGTACAATAAGTGACAACGCAGCAAATGAAAAAGGTGGCGGAGTGGCTGTTAGCGGTGGTACATTCACAATGAGCGGCGGGGAAATAAGAGACAATACAGCAAAAGAGGGTGGCGGGGTGAATATTTATACTAACGGCACATTCATAATGAATGACGGTACAATAAGCAATAATACAAGTACAGTAACGGGCGATCGTGGTTATGGCGGCGGAGTGTATGTTGCTAGTGGTAGCACATTTACAATGAACGACGGGGAAATAAGCGGCAATACAGCAACGAGCGATGACTATAGTTCCGGTGGCGGGGTGAGTGTTTACGGCACATTTGCAATGAATGGCGGTACAATAAGCGACAACACAGCGAAAGAGGGTGGCGGGGTGTATGTTACCGAAGGTACGTTCACAATGAATAATGGTACAATAAGCGACAACACAGTAAAAGAAGGCGGTGGGGTGTATGTTACCGAAGGTACGTTCACAATGAATAATGGTACAATAAGTGGCAACAAAGCAATAATCGACAATGGTACCGGTGGTGGCGGGGTATATGTTTTTGGTGGCGGTGCATTATTCACAATGACTGACGGTACAATAAGCGGTAATACAACAGCGGATTTTGGTGGCGGGGTGGTTTTAAATAGTGGCGAATTCACAGTTGGCGGAACAGCAAAAATTTTCGAAAATATCAAAAGCAACAACAATAGTGCCGACAATGTTTATCTTTTTGATGGTAAATATATTACGCTTAATTCTACTCTCGCAAACGGTATGAAAATTCATGTGCAAACTCCAGCAGATGGAGTTATAGTCAATTCCGGTGCAGACGAAAATGCTGCGCAGTATTTCCACCCAGACGAAACCGGCAAGACAGTAGTTCATAACGGTGGTAAGCTTGTCATTAAAGAAGTCATTCCCACCGCCGCAATCACCCTCACCGCTCCGGTAACATCAGAAACGCCAAGCACAACTGCAACCGGTGCGGGCAATTTTAATATAAGTACGGTAGAATGGACTCCTGCCTCAACAACATTCTTAGGCAACACTGCATACACCGCTACGCTCACACTCACAGCAAACAGTGGCTACACATTCAAAGGATTAACAACCGCAACCATAAACGGGCAAACAGCCACAGTTACAAACAACGAAAATACCTTAACCTTGTCTTATGAATTCCCCGCAACAGACCAGATAGAGGTTACGGGAATAACGGTAAAAACACTGCCCGAACTTGAATACATCCACGGCACCCAACTCGATTTGTCAGACCTTGAAGTTACGCTTACATACAATTACGGAACTCCAAAAGATGTTGCATTTGATGATTTCGGAGACAGCATAAGCGTAAATATTAGCGGCTCGCTAAGTGTAACAACGCATAACGGAGAAAATATAATAGTTCAATACAAAGACACGCCGCATAATGCAACAGTGGGGCAGTTAACCGTGAGCAAGGCAAACCCAACTATAACCTTCCCAACAGGAGCCACGCTGACTTACGGAGAAACTCTCGGAGAAGCAACATTATCCGGAGCTTATACGCCAACAGGAACATTTGCATTTGCTACACCTAACTACAAACCGAGTGTAACAGAAAGCGGCAATTTTAATATGACCTTTACCCCAGATGACACAGGCAACTACAATACTTTAACCGAACAAGTAGCAGTAACGGTAAATCGCAAAGCCCTCACCATCACCGCAGACAACAAATCCATAAACTACGACGACAACCCGCCGACATACACCGTATCTTACGCCGATTTTGTAAACGATGAAAATGAGAGCGTTTTAACTATCGGTACAATCACAAGCGATTATACCAAAGGCAACAATGCAGGACCATACGCCATAACACCCAGCGGATATGCTTCCGCCAACTACGAAATAACTCACGTACCCGGCACCTTAACCGTAGGCAAGCACGATTTGAGCAATGCGACAATCGCAGGAATTAATCCCTTTGTTTACAACGGCACTGCACATACACCCACACCGGTAGTAAGCTATGGAGCTATAGCAATAACAGCAAGCGATTACACCGTGAGCTACACCAACAACACAAATGTCGGCACTGCAACGCTCACTTTAACCGCCACTGCAAACAGCAACTACGCCGGCACAAAAACAGCGAACTTTGAGATAACCCCCGTCCCCCTCACCATCACCGCAGACGACATATCCATAAACTACGGCGATGAACCGCAATACACGGTATCTTATTCAGGCTTCGTAAACGGCGAAACCGAGAGCGTTTTAACTATCGGCTTGATCACAAGCGATTATGTCAAAGGCAGCGATGTTGGCGAATACACAATAACGCCCAGCGGCTATTCCGGCAACTACGAAATAACTTACGAAACCGGTACCCTTACCGTAGACAAGCGTGATTTGAGCAATGTGACAATCGCAGAAATTGATCCCATAGTTTATGACAGCTTGGAACATAAACCTGTGCCGGCGGTAAGCGATGGGGATATAACAATAACAGCAAGCGACTACATCGTAAGCTATGCCAATAACACAGATATCGGCACTGCAACGGTCACTTTAACCGCTGTCGCAAACAGCAACTACACCGGCACAAAAACAGCGAACTTTGAAATAACCCCCCCACCTCCCCCCAAAACAATTTTAGCCATAATAACCGAAAATGAAACCATTGATATCGAAGAAGATGAAGAACTCAGCGCACTGCTAAATAAAAAAACCTACATCATAAACGATTGTGATATGACAGGTGCCAAAATTCAAATCGCAGACGCCGACACAAGCATCAGTGCCGGTATTGATACCGTCTTTTACAATCTCAGCCAAGATACCGCCATAGTGATAAGCCCTATTCCCTTTGACAAAATAATCAAGCGGAAATGGGGGCTCCTGATAGTGGACAGCGACCCTGCAAGCAATGGCGGCTACGAATTATCCGAGTACAACTGGTTCAAAGGCGGAAAAGAAACGGGCACCACTCTTCCATACTACCGCCTAGACCCAGCCGATAACGAGTATATGTTCAAAGTTGAACTGAAAACCGAAGAGAACATTCCGCTCAACACCTGCGAAGGCTATCCCACCGTCCCACCCCCACCGGAACAGCAGTCCGCATACAAAAAACAAGTCCTTGGCATAAACGGTAAAACGGCTAACGGCAAAGCATACAACATAAAAGGCAAATTTTCAACCAACGACGTCCCCCCAGGCGTTTACATAGTAGAGGAAAAACAATGAAAGACGTCAAAATAGGCGTGAAACTCCAACTCGCCTTCCTGCTAACATCAATGATGGCACTCACCCTCGGCATATTTGAGAGACTCATAATAGATGAGTTCTCGAAAAGATACGAAGAGACATACAGCACCGTCATCACCCCCTTGTCTTCTGAAAATGCAGCGGTGCAGTTGAAGGACTTGGCGGCAAAGCAAAAAACCGCCTACGAAGAATTCGCTCGAAACAGCAAAAGAAACTCCATCTTTCTCAATGTGGCTATCTTTATGCTTGCGAGCGCAATAGGCTTAACCATAAAAACCTCCATAACCAAGCCGCTTGGCAAAATAGTCGATACCTTTAAGCGAGGCAAAGACGGCGATATGCGTGCTCGCACAGGCCTTGACCAAAAAGACGAAATCGGCGTAGTTGCTAATTCGGTTGACTCCTTTTTTGAGGAGATGCAGAAAATTATCAAAAGCATACACCATAATTCAGACACCCTCTCGGCTTCAAGCGAAAAACTCTCCGGCGTGAGCCGCCAACTGGCGAGCGGGGCAGAGGAAACCGCCACCCAAAGCAACACGGTTGCAGGCACCACCGAGCAAATGGCGACAAATATAAAAGCGATGGCAAAGGGTGCGGAACAAGCGAGCGGCAATGCGGACGAGGTAGCCGGTATAGCGGAAAAGATGAGCATGAACATGAACACCATAGCCGCCGCCATAGAGGAGATGAGCGCAAGCATAAGGCAGATAGCGGGCAATACGAGCGATGTGAGCAAGGTAGCTGTGGAAGCGACCGGCAAAGCGGAAGACGCCACCGATGTGATGAACAAACTTGGGGCAGCGGCAAAGGAAATAGGGCAAGTCACCCATATGATAAAGAGGATAGCGGAGAAAACAAATCTTTTGGCATTGAACGCAACAATTGAAGCATCCACAGCCGGAGCAGCCGGCAAGGGCTTTGCCGTTGTTGCGGAGGAAATCAAGGCGCTGGCAAACCAAAGCGCTCAAAGCGCAGACGACATTACCCACCGCATAGAAGGTATCCAAACCAGCACAAGCAATGCCGTTGATGTTATCCGCAAAGTCTCGGAAATAATAACTAGAATGAGCGAATCCGTGAAAGACATAGAAGGCCACGCAAACCAGCAGACCATTGCTAGCAACGAGATAGCGAGCAATGTTGCGCAGGCGAACAGCGGGGCGAAACGTGTAGCCGATGCCATAGTTGAGGTAGCGAAAGGCACAAACGAGGTAAGCCACAACGCAAGCGAGGCGGCAAGGGGTGCAAACAATGTGAACGGCAATGTTGCGAGAATGAGCAATGCGGCAAAAGAGAGCGCCCAGGGTGCAACACAGGTAAGCCAAAGCTCAAACGATCTATCCAAAATCGCGGGCGAATTGAGGCAAACGGTTAGTTTGTTTAAGGTGTAATTTTTTTTAGTTGAGAGTTGAGAGTTGAAAGTTGAGAGTTATATTTCGCAAATATTTGCTTTTTTTTTAAAGTGCCTAACTATGCATTCCTCACTCTCAATTCTCAACTACCAGCCTTCAGCTGTTCACCAGCGGAAACCAAACTCAGAGGTGTCTCAACTCTCAACTCTAATTATAATCCTCTCCACCACAGCTTTTGCCCTCAACTCGGAATTTGATGTGCATTACCGCTTTGGCATCTCCGACCTTTCTCCCAGCCACACGCCCGGCATTTCTTTTGCCGTATATCCCTGGGAACACTTTGGATTTGCTACCGGGCTGGATTACTCGATGAGGAAAAAGACAAACACAGGCGAAAATGCGGAAATAAAAACTATTACGGATAATGCCGGGGATGAGGTTATAATCAAATACAGCATAGACAAATACGAGGAAGAATTGCAGGCGAACACGTTCCAAATTCCCATACTTCTCAAACTCCGCTGGGATTATTTTTACATCGCCGCCGGAATAAAAGTCGGGCTTCCCCAGAGCATGGAGGCAAAATTCGGCTACGACAATTTAACAGTAGAGGGGTGTGTATATAACGTATGCATAGACAGCCTCCCTAACATGGGCTTCGGGGTGCACGAAGACGGTTCGGTAACCACAAAGATAACTATGAAAACCTTATATATGCTCACAGCGGAAAGCGGAGTAAGGATAAAATTCAGCGAAAACCTTGCCCTAGTTCTCGGAGCATACGCAGACTATTCTCTAAACAGCGGCTTCAAAAGAGATTTGCCCGGCGTTGAATGGATAGAACTCGCAGAAGATAAAGCGACCGTAAAAGTGAATGATGGCTGGAAATCGTGGAAACCTTGGAGCGTAGGCGGTGATGCCGGAATTGCCTACTCAACTTCAAGCACTATGGTAACAGCGGGGATAAGCATTTTGATTTTTGATATAATTGTAGCATTGATGATGTTCAGGTAAGCGCATATGACAATAATAGATAAAATAATAGTAGATGAGATAATAGAAAAGACAAAGAGAGACATAACAAAAATGCTCAGAGAGGGGCGTTTTGTTGAGATAACAGGCAAAGTCGGTTTTATCGGCACAATGGGTTCGCTCGCAATCATAAGTGCAGTAGCGATCTGCGCTATCTTTACGCGTTTTTTGCAAATGGAGCATATGGTTTTTTCCGTGATTTCGGATTACGGCCCCGGCATAGCCGCTGCATTCGGCTCGGTTTCATCGGCTGTCACATATTACGGCTGGTCGCGCATTTTACGTAGAAAAAAGAAACTCAGCGCAAAAGAAGAAGGCAAAAGCGAAGCACATAATCAGTTGGGGGAATTCATCCAATCGCTGCCGGATATGCTCGGCTCCTTTGCCGGCGGTTGTTTTTCGCAGGCCTCCACAGCGGTGCTGGGCGTATCTATTGCCGTGAGCACGGTAGCCTATGTCCCGGCGGTGAACGAAGTATTCAACAATATGGTGAATTCCGCCGAACGAGCGGTAGTTAGCATAATAGGGCAGGATACGGAAGAGCTTCTTATAGAAGCAGAAGAAAAAGAGGAAATAACGGAAGAGATTGAAGAAACGGCAGAGGAAGTGGAAAAGCAGCACATAGTCGGTAAGCTGGATTTGAAAGGCGGAGCGGGCAAAAAGGAAAAAGCGATAGTGGAACTTATGTCCGGCAATGAAGTTACGGCTTGGGTCTCCGCGGACAGCGAAGGAAACTACGCCTTTTATGTAGTGCCCGGTGATTACACGGTGAGAGTACAGCTAGAAGGCTACGAAACCGTTCACAGTACTCCCTTTGAATTAATAACCTTAAGCCCAATAGTAGAAGAAAAACCCGTAGAAGCAAAACCGGCAGAAGCAAAACCCATAGAAGCAAAACCTACGGAAAAGAAAGTTCCGGCACAGCCCACCCCTCTAATCCAACCAAAACCCAAAGCCCCGCCAACGGAAATGCCTCTACCCCCCGAGCCCCCACCTCCGCTTTCAAAGCAGCGGTTGCAAGAACCTGCACCGCCCAGAGCGGAAGCATCAAAATCAGGTTTCTTTGCCGGAGCCGGTTCCGAGCTGAACAACAACTCCGCTCGCAAAGGTTCAACGGCAATGGGCGGGAATGTAGTCCTAGGCTACGACTTAAACAGAAGTTTCGCTCTTGGTTTAAACACCGTTTACAGCCATGACATGAACACCGTAAGCACTTTTGAATCCATGGTAATGGTTCGTTATTATCTGCCTGTGACAAGTTCTTTTTTACAAGCCGAAGCCGGCGGGGCCTTACAGGCAACGGAAGGCAAAAACTCCACCATCCCCTTGGGTGGGTTAGCAGCAGGTTTGCGCCTTGAAATGGACAAAAGCTGGTATCTGGAGCCAACCTTGCGAGGCGGCTATCCTTTTGTATGGGGCACCGGAATTACCTTGGGGAAGAAGTTTGGGCGGTAGAAATCTATAAAAAATGTAAACATATGTTTGCAAAATGAAGGTTTGAAAAATTTTTAGTTGGATTTTTGCCTTTTCGTGCGTCTAAGGGGTATGAATGAAAATTTGGATTTTAAGAAAATGCTGCAAATAGCGGCGAACTCCGATTTGCCTGTTTTAATTACAGGCGAATCCGGTACAGGGAAAGAAGTTGCCGCTAGGGAACTTCACGCGTTGAGCATGAGAGGCGGCAAGCCTTTTGTTGCGGTTAATTGCGGAGCCATTTCTGCGGGCATTGCGGAATCGCTTTTTTGCGGCCATGTGCGGGGGGCTTTTACCGGGGCAAATAGGGAACAGCACGGTTTTGTGAGGGCGGCAAACGGCGGAACCCTCTTTTTGGACGAGGTGGCGGAGCTTTCACCTGAAATTCAGAAGTCTCTTTTGCGCACACTGCAAGAGAAAACCGTTATGCCTGTCGGCAGCCAAAGGGAAATTCGGGTTGATTTCAGGCTGATTTGCGCAACTCACAGGAATTTGCCGGTTTTGATTGAAAAGGGCTTTTTCCGGCAAGATTTATATTTTAGGCTGGCTGCTTTGCCCATAAAAATTCCTCCTTTGAGGGAACGGGGGGATTTGCGGAGCATTGCGCAGTCCCTTTGGCGTGGGCGAGAACCATTGACTGAACATAATTTCAGTGTTCTGCAAACTTATTCATGGCCGGGAAATATAAGGCAGTTAAAAAATTTTTTGGAGCGTTATGCCCTTTTTAAAGAACACGGGTATAAACTGGAATCCCTGCTAAAATCGGAATTTGAGCAATGCAATTTTAGTTTGAAAGAGCCGCCCCCGCCGCAATACAAGCCAAGTACCTGTGAAATTAACGAGGAAATACAAGGTAACAACGGCAATAAGAGCCATGCGGCAAAAAAACTGGGCATAAGCAGGGGGAGTTTGTATTATAGGCTGAGAAGATTTAGGGAGCAGGTATAATCTGGCACACTTTTTGCATTCCATAGAAATGAGAATTGGTCTCATAAATTTAATGCAAGGAGTTCAAAATGTTAAGGTCCCTAAATGCTGGTGTAACCGGATTGGTAAATCACCAAACACGCATGGATGTTATAGGCAATAACATCTCAAACGTCAATACAACCGGCTATAAAGGCCGACGTACAACGTTTACGGAGAGTTTCAGCCAGCTCGTTAAAGGAGCGAGCCGCACGGAGAGCAAGGCCGGAGGCACAAATCCCATGCAAATAGGCCTTGGCATGGGCGTAGGTTCCATAGATATGATAATGGGGCAAGGCAATTTGCAAAATACAGGGCGCATTTTTGATATAGGCATAGAAGGCAATGCCTTTTTTGGCGTTTCGGACGGCGTGGGAACTTACTATACCCGTTGCGGAGCCTTTCAGCTAGATTCCGAAGGTTATATAATTTTACCTACAAACGGAATGGTTTTGCAGGGCAAAATGGCAGACACCCTTGGCAATTTCCCTCCGGGCACTGCGATAGGCAATTTGCAAATTCCGCTGAATCAGCAGGCGCCGGCAAAGGCTACAACCGAAGTGGATATTTCAAGAAACCTAAACTCAAACGGAGAAGCCAAAGGTTCTGTTTCTTACACCCAAAGGCTGTTGCACCCGGTGGATGCTCCGCGCCTCGCTGGAACAAACGGTGTTAACGATCCGGGACGGCCTATTACCACTGCCGACTCGGGTTGGCCAAAATTGACCTCTCTATATAACGCCAACGGTGATTCGCTTAACATTAAAGCCGGCGATATTTTAAATCTATCTTATTATTACAGTGGCTCGTTGCCCCCCGGTACTCAAGCCGAACCGCCAAATGGGGAAACACTTAGAATTACAGTAGTGGACGACCCGGCAATGGTGCTACCGACAAATAATAATGTTTACGATATAAACGATTTGATGGGTAAGATGGAAGAAATTTTAGGGAGAGTGCCTCCTGCATCTGTAGGCACCGGTCCTAATACAGGAGTTACTACTACGTTAAGTCCCAATGGAGAGGTGGAAATAACTGGAATTACTGATACGCCTATTTATAATTTCACGATAGGAAATCAAGGTTCTCCTGAGAGTAATCCCAATACGATGTGGACTTTTTTGAATTTCGGTGCTTATTTGGGACCGGACAATGCTGCCACCACTAACATTAACGAGGAAAATGGTGCCACTACAGCAGCCAGATCCGGTGCTTTGCTGCGCCCCGCGGAGCAATATGACCTTATGGAGAATATTCTCGACAATCACGGAGCTAAACTGAATCTGATTGAGGGTGCGCAAATAAACATTAACGGCTCGGTGGGCGATAACGCCATATCATCCAATCCCTTAATTTACCAGGAACCAGTATGGGATGGCACATTAATTCCACCTAGATATACGGCAGGCACCTTGCTAGATGACTTAATATCGCAGCTTCGCAATGATTTGAGATTGCCTTATGATTTTGTGGATAAGGACAATCAATACTACCAAAGCGTGGGAATAAAAAGGCCCGGGCTTGGTGAAGACAAAATTAATGAAGGCGCTCTCGTAATTCGCGGCTTGCCCGGAGAGGCGTTCTCAATAAACAATTTGACCATCGAGGCGAAAAATCCCGGCGGCACCACGATAACTCCGAATCTTCAGGTATTTGGCATAAGTTCAGCGAGAGAGGCGGAAAATGCGGAAATAGTCACTACATCAATTTCTGTTTACGATGAAGGCGGTGCCGAGCATACTCTCAAGTTTAAGTTTGTGCATACAGGCAAAAACGGCGAATGGTTATGGGAAGCGAGTTTTGCCGGCAAAGAAGTTGTTTCGCCCGGCACTGCTTCCGGCAGAGTGACATTCGGGCTGGATAATACCCTCAGTTCCTGGACATTTGACAATGGCGGTTCTATGTTAATCGCGGACCCGGCAAACGGTGCAAAGCAGATGCGCATAAAATTAAATGTCGGCGGTCCCGGCAATTGGAGAGGCTTAATCCAAATGGATTCGCCTTCCACAGTTAGCGCCCTCAAGCAGGATGGCTACCCAACCGGCAACTTGATTGAGATAAGCATAGATGAATTCGGTCTTATAGAGGGTGCTTTTTCAAACGGAACTTCTAAAAAGATAGCTCAGATTATGGTTGTTGACTTTGCGAACCCCGGCGGTCTTTTAGACATAGCGGATAGCATTTTTACCACATCGGCCAACTCCGGCGATCCGGTCTGGGGCGATCCTCTGAAACAGAGTTCTTCAAAGCTAAAACCGGGCGCATTGGAAATGTCCAACGTGGATTTATCCACTGAGTTCACCAACATGATAACCACCCAAAGAGGCTATCAAGCAAACAGCCGCATAATCACGGTAAGCGACACATTGTTAGAAGAATTGGTGAATTTGAAGAGGTAATTCATACCATAACACAACCAACGATGCCGTAGGGGCGTTGCGTGCAACGCCCTTTTCATTTTGTATCTTGCAAAAAAAAGAGGGTTTTTATGAAAAGAATCACAATATTTCTCGCGTTGCTCAGTGTCGCTGTTTTTGCGCAAAATGTTTTTACCGACAAAAGAGACGGTAAAAAATATAAGACCGTGAAAATAGGCGAACAAGTTTGGATGGCTCAAAATTTGAATTACAAAACAAAAGGCGGTGCATGCTACAAAGGCAATGCTGCCAACTGCCAAAAGTACGGCATGTTATATGATTGGGAAACAGCGTTGCAGGCTTGCCCAGCCGGTTGGCATTTACCCAGCGATACGGAATGGCAAACCCTTGTGAATTTCACCGGCAACACGGAATTTGCCGGAAGGGATCTCAAAGCTAAAAGCGGTTGGAATAAAAAAAGCAACGGTACGGATAAATACGGTTTTTCTGCGTTGCCGGGCGGCAGTGCCGGGCAAAGCGTTGCTTTTGGCAACACAGGTTGCGAAGGCGGCTGTTGGTGGAGTTCCACTGCTGTGGAATCGGAAGACGATGCCGCTTATGGCCGCCAAATGAACTACGACCACGGTGATGAAGAAGCGGACACCGACAGTTACAACGTAGAGAGATACTATGACACAAAGCAGGTGATGTTCTCTGTGCGTTGCGTTAAAGATTCACCTTGAAGCGATGATTAAGGGCTAGCAATAATGCATTTTCGTACTTTAGCGCAGTTTTTAACAGAAGAATCAATAGAGGGGTTTAATTCTTTAAGTTTTCCTGAAAACGGAATTAGGCATTGCGGCAATTTCGGAATTCCGGCACAGGCCGTGTGGGTTGCAATGCAATTTTTGAAAAATTCAACACCGATTTTAATAATATCAAAAGAACAAAAATCCCTAGACCTATGGCTTGAAAATTTGTTCGAGCAGATTGAAGAATTTGATTTGCTCTCCTTGCCCCTTGCAAAAGATGAAAGCAAAGCAAAAATATTCGCCGGGATTTTGGAAGAAAAGCTCCGATTTATTCAAAATGCAAAATCCGTTAAAATTGTTGTTGCAAGCGCAGAAGCCCTGCAAACAAGGCTGCCTTCCGCAGAAACGCTAAAAGCAAAAACCCTAAACCTCAAAATCGGCGAACCTTTGGATGAAGACGATCTAAGGGAAATTTTTATATCAAGAGGATTTAAAGAACAGCAGGTTGTGGAAAGCGTAGGCGATTTTTCCATAAGAGGCTGCATTGTGGATATAAACCCTCTTTTGTGCGAACGTCCCATTCGTCTGGAATTTTGGGGAAA
This sequence comes from Fibrobacteria bacterium GUT31, assembly GCA_001462225.1. Classification (GTDB taxonomy): domain Bacteria; phylum Fibrobacterota; class Fibrobacteria; order Fibrobacterales; family Fibrobacteraceae; genus Fibrimonas. Next base: position 15,441 of record LIUH01000046.1, read on the forward strand.
CACTTTGGAATCCATAAGAACCTTTGACATTTTTACGCAAAGATCTTTAGACAGCCTGGAGAGCATTGAAATTTTCCCCATGAACCTAAACGAAGACTGCAACAACACCGCATTTGACTTTTTAACAAATTACTCAATAATAACAGACGACTATTATAATTTGCCCTTAGACTTCCCAAAAGAACTGACAAACCACCCAATAATAGACTTCTCCCCAAACTCTCAACTCTCAACTCTCAACTCTCAACTAATATATCCGCAAGTTCGCTCAAACTCCGGCTTCAGCGGCATGGAAAAGGAGATCGCAGAATACAGCGAAAAAGGCGGCGAGGTTTATTTAGTGGCACCAACGCAGGGGCAGGCACTTAGGCTTTACCACCTGTCGCAGGAAAGCGCCGTTAAGGAAATTCTGGTTGGGCATATTTCAGAGGGTTTTTGGTTAAGCGACAATTCCTTGGCTTTGCTTTCCGACCATCAGATTTTTAATCGGTTCGGGCATTTGATAAAAAAGAAGCAAAAAGCATCAAGTTTGCACAATGCGGTCTTTGCAGATTCATTAATGAACGGAGATTTTGTTGTTCACGAAGATTGCGGAATAGGAAAATACTTGGGTCTTTCCCGCATTGAAGCCCAAGGTGCTCTTGTTGATTGCGTTGTGATTGAATATGCGAACAAAGCTCGGCTCACATTTCCGGTTGGCGATTTGCACAAGCTGGAAAAACTGGTGAGAAACGAAGAAGATGCCCCGCCTATTCTAAACAGACTCGGCACAAAAAATTGGGAATACGCTAAGGAAAGGGCAAAAAAACGCATTGCGCAAGTTGCAAGAGCTCTTATAGATTTGTATGCAAAAAGGGAATTGATACAGGGTTTTGCCTTTCCGCCGGACTCAAATTTGCAAGATGAATTTGAAAACGATTTTCCATTCCCCCCCACCCCCGACCAGATTCGCAGCGCAAAAGAAATCAAAGAGGATATGGAAAAACAAAAACCTATGGACAGGCTTTTGTGCGGAGATGTGGGCTTTGGGAAAACGGAAGTGGCAATGCGTGCCATGTTCAAGTGCATAAGCGCAAAAAAACAGGTCGCGGTTTTGGTTCCCACAACCGTGCTTGCCGCTCAACATTTCCAGTCTTTTACAGAGAGATTTGCGGACTGGCCTATAAATATAGCCCTTGTGAATCGCTATAAAACGAATGCGGAAAAAAAAGCAGTTTACAAAGGGCTTGAAGAAGGCGGTATAGATTTGGTGGTTGGCACCCACGCCTTGCTTATGGATAGCATTAAGTTCAAAGATATAGGCTTGCTCATCATTGACGAGGAGCAGAAATTCGGCGTTAAGCAAAAGGAGAGGCTCAGGGAAATGCGGCTTTCCTTGGACACCCTTGCCATGAGCGCAACCCCTATTCCCAGAACCTTGCAACTGTCAATGACCGGGGTAAGGGACATCTCTTTCCTCAACACCCCGCCGCTCAACCGCTTGCCCGTTGAGACAAAAATCATGGAGAGAGACGATAAAATTTTGGCTGCCGCTGTAAAAGATGAAATAGACAGAGGCGGGCAGGTTTTTGTGGTGAACGACCGTGTTCAAAACATCGAAAAGCTGGCGGTTGAAGTGGAGAGCTGGGCCGAGAACATAAGAGTAGGGGTTGCACACGCCCAACTGCCCGATAGCGATTTGGAAAAAACTATGTCCGCTTTTATAAATAAGGAATTTGATGTTTTGGTTTGCACTGTTTTAATAGAATCCGGTCTTGATGTTCCCAATGCAAATACCATTATAATCATGAACGCCCAGCAATTCGGTGTGGGGCAGTTATACCAGTTGCGGGGCAGGGTAGGGAGGTCTGCGGTTCAGGCGTGGGCTTATTTGGTGACCCCTGAGGGCGGAGCCGGGGTGTCTAAATCTGCGCAGAAAAGGCTTGCTGCTATGGAGCGTTTTACGGACTTAGGCTCCGGGTATCAGGTTGCCATACGGGATTTGGAAATTCGCGGTGCGGGAAATTTGCTGGGAATGGAGCAGCACGGATTTATAGAGGAAATAGGTTTTGAAACATACGTGAGAATGATTAAGGAGGCGGTTGAGGAGTTGCAGGGAACCAAAGACGAGTCTTCGGTTAAGCCTCGCTTGGAGTTGTGCGTTGATGCTTATTTGCCGGAGCAGTGGATAAAAGACGGGTTGGCCAGAATTTCCATTTACCAGCGCATTGCCCGCATTGAAACAAGAGAAGAAATAGCCTCGCTTTCGGAGGAGCTAAGAGACAGATTTGGGCCTGTTCCCAAGCCGGCAGAGATGCTTTTAGTGTGTGCGGATATAGGAATTTCTGCAAGGAAATTTTCCGTGGCCGGCATTGCCCGCAAGCATGGGGTTGCAGTTTTGACATTTTCCGACAGGGTGAATGTTCAATCCGACTTCCTTGGAGATTTATGTGCCAAAAGCAAATTTTCGTTCCGTTTTTTGGCAACCATGCCTATGCAGATGGTAGTTGAAATAGGTATTTTGGGCGCAGAAAAAGAGGTAGAGGAATTGCTGAAATTTCTACATTAGTACTGATTTTTAGGAGCTTAAGAATGTATTCCGTTAAAACTCTCAATAAAATTTCAACTAAAGGAATCGGTCTGTTTGGCAAAAACTATTCATTCGGCGATTCCATAGACAATCCGAATGCGATTTTGGTACGAAGCGCACAGGTTGATACCGATTTGTTCTCAGGTGATTTGCTCGCCGTTGCACGTGCGGGAGCAGGTGTGAACAACATAACAATAGATAAGGCAAGCGCAAAGGGCGTGTGCGTGTTCAATACGCCGGGTGCAAATGCGAATGCTGTGGCAGAACTGGTTTTTACAACGCTTGGCATCGCTCTAAGGAACATTCATAAATCTCTGGCTTGGATAGGTAGCTTGCGAGGCAAGGAAAATAAAGAAATAAGCGAATCGGTTGAAAAAAACAAAGCCGCATTTGTAGGCACAGAGCTTACAGGCAAAACTATCGGAGTTGTGGGTCTGGGTAAAATCGGCGTTTCGGTTGCAAACGGAGCCATTGGGCGCGGCATGAATGTTGTTGCCTACGAACCTTATCCGAGCATAGGTAACATACTTATGTTAAACAACACTGTTAAAGTGGTGCAAAGCCTTGATGATGTCATAGCTGCATCAGACATTCTAACCGTTCATGTGCCGTTTATGGAGGCAACAAAGGATTTGCTGAATGAAACAAATTTGGCGAATTTCAAGGGTTCTTATCTGCTCAATTTTGCCAGAGACGGCATTGTGAGCGAAGCGGGTGTAAATGCTTTTTTGGCAAAAAACAAAAACAATGCCTACCTAACCGATTTCCCCGGCAAGGCGGATTTGGCAAACGAGCAGGTTATCTCCTTTCCGCACCTAGGGGCAAGCACGGAAGAAGCGGAAGAAAATTGCGCGGTAATGGCGGTTGAGCAGTTAAAGGATTATCTGGAACTGGGCATTGTTCGCAACTCCGTGAATTTTCCTGCGGTCGAAAGCCGCCCGTCTGCAAACACAAAGAACCGCGTTGTTGTGATAAATAAAGATGTGCCGAACATGATAGCCTTAATATCAAAGGTTTTTGGCGATGCGGGCATAAACATAAGCAGTTTCAAAAATGAGAGCAATGGAAAAATAGGCTATAATTTGGTGGATATGGATTCCGCTGTTCCGCAGAGCCTTATAGATTCGTTGAAAAAAATTGAGCAAATCATTCGCGTGAGGGTTATAGAACTTTGAACTTCCTGCTTGAACTGAAAATAGCTTGGCGTTATCTCGGGGCGCAACGGCGCAGTCTCTTTGTTTCGCTCATAAGCTTGTTCAGCATGTTTGGGGTGTGCATAGGTACATTTGCGCTTATAGTTGCGCTTTCTGCGGTAAATGGTTTTGAGGCGGAAGTGACTCATCAGATGATTGGCAAAGACGCGCATTTTGAGGTTATGAATTACCGCGGCGAACAAATTCTTGCACCGGATTCCATAGCCGAGTTGCTTATGGAAAAAGATAAGGAAATCACAGCGTATTCCCCATTTATAATTTACAAGGTCGGAGTGAGTTCCAAAAAGGTGAACGATGGGGTTGTGGTTTACGGCATAGACACGAAAGCGGCTAAAGATGTTATAGATTTGCCGTCGAAAATGATAGATGGCCGTTTTAATTTGAGCGGTCAGGAAGCAATATTAGGTTCTATTTTAGCGCAACGTTTGCGGGTGGATGTGGGCGATCCTTTAGTTTTGCAAACTTTCCAAAGCCCGGAAGAGATAATAGGCGGCGGCCCAAAAATGATGCAGTTTACCGTGTGCGGTATTTTTGAAACCGGGATGTATGAATATGATGGGAATCTCTTATATGTGGGCATAGCCGAACTTCAAAAATTGCTCGGCATGCAGGGAGTTTCCGGCATTCAATTTAAAGTAAAAGACCCTTGGAAAAGCGAAATTCATGCGGCAAAAGCGAGTGATAATTTAGGCTTTCCCTATTATGCGAGCGATTGGAAAAATAAGAATCAAACCCTCTTAAAGTGGATGAATTATGAAAAATTTATAGTAGCGGCCATTGTTTGCCTGATAATTTTGATAGCTGCGTTTAACATAATAAGTTCGTTGATTATGGTTGTGGTTGATAAAACAAAGGAGATTGGAATTTTGCGCAGCATGGGGCTTTCGGAAGGTGCAGTTATGCGGGTGTTCATATGGATGGGTTCTTTCATAGGCGTATTCGGTTCGCTTTTAGGCGGCATTTCAGGGCTTGCGCTGTGCATTATTCAGGAGAGAACTCATTTTATAAAACTCCCTTCCGATGTTTACATGATGCCTTTTTTCCCGGTTCAGGTTCAAGCGTGGGATGTGGCGGCTGTTTTTGCCATAGGCAATGCGCTTTGCATTTTGGCAACCATTCTGCCCGCATGGAAGGCCAGCGTCATGAAGCCCGTGCGAGCTATTAGGCATGAGTAAACTGGGTGTCAACTCCCCGACAATATCAAGCCCTCAACCGTTTTTAGTTTAAAAAAGTGGGTTTTCGCCACTTGTGGGCACTTGTGAGTTTTATATTTTAGATATAAAGTGCACGAGTAGCAGCGCGAAGAGAAGCATGTGACGGACTGCCTGCTGGGCAATATAGAGAACATCCTTCTCAACGGGACGCAGCTGATTTTAAACCCGGTATTTGGAAATTAGCCGTTTGCGGCTTTAAGTTAGAGCCCGTGCTTTTGTTTGACATCCGCTACAGCTCCTCTCATTGCTTTTCCTACCTGCTCAAACCCAAACGCTATGCTTCCGGTCGGGCTTTTAAGCATTTCCAGCTCCTCTTCTGTAAAATATTTGCTTGTGCCCCTTCGCTCTTTGCTGAATCCGATAAGCTCGCGGGCATCTTCCATTGAATAATTGCCGCCTCCTAGCAAAGTCAGGGAACCTACGCCTCTGGCAACAAAATCAAAAAATCTATCCATACCTTAGAATATACAAAACTCAAAAGCGTTCACAAGTGTCCACAAGTGGCGAAACAGAAAACAGATGAGACTTATTACTACTACCCCCTCGCACTTATATTGACATGCTTACTATCGTTTTCGCCAGAAGTCCACCAAAAGCCATAATTGCCGATGCCGCTGAAAACGCCACGGGGCTGGCCTCGCAGGGGTGAACGAGGCTCTGGCCGAGTGAATAGTTTTTTTTCGAGCCACGCCATATGATGCATGAAGCGAAAATCCCCTAAATCCTAAAAATCGGGGACACCTCCCCCTTCCCCTTAAACACAATAACCGCAAACTTGACATCCTCTCTATCAACAAACCTCGGATCTTTGCGGTAC
>LIUH01000047.1:0-13016 GCA_001462225.1 Fibrobacteria bacterium GUT31
CAAAAAAAGTATCTATATTATTCATTTGGATTATTAATTGCTTTTACAGTTCTTATAATTTTATCTGATAACAATTTAATTTCTTTCAAATCTTCATCTAAATCAATATAAAAATCTTTCACTTTTATTACCATTTTATCAGCTTTTTCTAGGCTTTGATACGCATTTGTAACAAAATTTTTGAAAATAATATTAATTTCTCCTGTAAATTCTGCCGCCCTTTCCAATGGGTATCCTTTATTATCAAAAGCATCTAAAGCTTCGGTATCACCTAAAATATTATTTAAATCATTTAAATTTGAACTATTACCTATCAAACGAGTTTTATTTTGATCATTTTTTTCAAAAAACCAATGTGTCCATTTTTTTAAATTTTCTGACGACAAATTCTCAATAGGAAAATTAGAATCGAAATCAATTCCTAAGAATTTTCTAATATTTTACTTGTTTAGACTATCAACAATGTAATTAAAGTAAAAAGTTGTATCATTTAAATCTCTAATTTTATAAAAACTTTCGTCTTCGATTTTTTTATAAATGTCATAACCAATAAGAATACGTTTCACATAATCCATACGACTGCCTATCATTTTGGCTATTTCTTTTGAAGACTGCATAATATTTTCATCTTTGAACAATGTTTCTTTTAAGCTGTATAAATACCGTGCTTTTTCCTGAAGCCGCCATTCTTTAATGCCAGTAATATGTTTAAATCCCAAATATTTACGAATTTCTTGTTCATCATTAAATACTAAACATGGAATTTCTTTAGGCCTTTCGGTTGTTTCTTTCATAACCTGTGCAATTTTTGATTTCTGTACGGTTGCAATATTTGGATTGTTCAATAATTTAACTGCCGAAAGTCGTCTATTACCTTCTACAACACGATATTTATTATCAGTCTCATCAAGTACAACCAATAATTGTTCGCCTGGAAAATATCCACTTTTACCGATAGCCAACATCAACTCAATTAAAGAAGCATCCAATAACATGAATTCAATTATTGAATTTTCGTCCCAACCTTGTTTTGATTTTGGCAATCTCGGATTATTTGAATCTAATTTTAAATCAGATATATTAATGTTTTTAACCTCTTGATTCATAAATCATTTACTCCTATAAAACTGTTTAATTTCGAACAATTCTCCTTTTGAGAATTCTTTAATATTAGATATAGCCTGTCCTTTTTGGATTTTTTCCAAATTACGGAATGCTTTAGTCCCATCTTTATCACTGAAACCTAGAAATTTGTTAATTGCTTTTGTATTAGTTTTATCTTTAACATCAAGCAAAAATGATATTTCACACATGCTTGAAAAATCAAAAGTAGGTTGGTTAAATTCTTCTATACCCTGCGACAATAGAACAACAGAAACTCCTTTTGAACGAACTTCACGTAATATCTTCTCTAGAATATCTTGGTATTTCTTCTCTTTGAATATAACGTGAGCTTCATCTATTAATAAAATGTAACGCATAGCACGATAACCATTTTCTGTAGGTGTACTTTCCATATTCATAAAAACATTGTAAATATAATTTACTATCAAAAATAAAGAGGTAAAACGTACAGAATTAGACAAATCTCCTGACAAAGAAAAATATATATTTTGATTTAAAAAATTTCCATTTTGTTTATCTTCTTTGAAAATATTATAACGACTTAATTCATCTATTATTTCTGTCAAAGTATCTCGTTTATCGCCGATAATTTTTAATAATTGTTCGTTAATTTCCGATAGACTTGGATATTCACCAGGGCGTTTAGAAATAAAAGCTTCACTTGTTGCCTCTCTTAATTTCCCCTTTTGCTTAATGCCTATATTTGAATATTTGCAAATTATATCTACAAACTTATCAATGCCCATTTGTTTATTCACATCATTAATACTATCAATGAATGAAAGTGGATTTATAGGAAAAGGAGTTTTAGGAGCATCAATGAATTTTGCTTTCGTTTTTTCAAAAAATGGATTAAGTTCTTCCAAATCATCATTTTTCAATCCTTTAAAATCCAAATAAATGAAATTCACATGATAATTCGATTTTTCAGAAATTTCACGAAGTAATTGTAAAGCGAATTGAGTTTTACCGGTTCCTGAGCTTCCTGCTATGGCAATATGATTATTATTATAAGTATTTATATTGTTAAAATCCAAAATTATTTCTTCTTCTTGATATAATATGTTACCTATTGATAATTTAATTGATTCGCCAAAATGCGTTTTTTCAATATTTTGATTATTATTTTTTACTGCATCTAGACTAATTTTCACTGTATCCAACAATGATATACCTTTATCTAAATGTTCTATAAGGAAATCTAAAAATGTGTAATTATTGTTGTCGCGAAATAAATTATTCATTAATATTAAACCATGGTCGATATGAAGTTTTATGTATTTTGGAATATTCTCATCAGTTTTATAAATTTCATAGTGTTGACAAATCAAAGCAATATAAAAATCTCTGTGTTTCTCGTCAAAAAGTATATGATCTTTATATTCCTTTCCTTTTGAATTGTAATCATTAAATTCTGAAGTAGAAAATTTCTTGCCATTTTGTAAGGAATATCCTAAAGCTATTCTGGCTATTACATTTTCTTTCGTTCCTGCAGGAAGTTTATTTGTAAGTTGCCTTATGATTTCCTGATTCTCCTCAGAAGTTTTTATATTAATTTGCATAAAGTTCCTCATATTTTTTTATCAAAGAATTCTGATCAGTTTCTACAAATTGTGAAGAATCTATATTAATGTTATGAATTATGTATGCTCTGCTTACATTTAATTTTAATAATTCATATTCATTTTCTGTTAATTCCTTATGTATCAAAGGAAATAATATTACTTGTTTGGAAACGTTAGGATAAAACTCCTTAATTACATTTTCAGCATGTTCTTTATCAAATTTTTGCATAGGAGAATCTATAAATACTGGGAATTCTATATCTGATTCATCAACAAGCGATTTTAATAGTGCTGAAGCATACATTTGCCGTTCTCCCATAGACAATGAACCTTTATCGATTTTTTCATTTCGAGCATCAAATAAATTTATATCAACATCATCACCAGTTTGATTTATATCTACAGCGACCTTTTTTATAAAGCCTTTTTTATGCATTAAAATATTCAATTCGTTTAAAATATTTTCTTCCAATTTCTTTTTAGTCGTAATTTTGAACTCTTTAACAAAATCTTTCAACTGAGATATTAATTCTTGTGTTTTTTTATCTTTTTCTGAATAATGCCTTGAGTCATCTATTTTTTTTCGTAATTCTTCCTGTCTTTGTTTTAGGGTTTTTATTTCATTTTTTAGACCACCTATTTCTTCACTCAAATCATAAATATTCTTATCTATACTAAAAATTCTGTCATCCAAGTGTTTTTTTGCATCTCTGAGAGAGGCAATATAATCATCTTCTGCGTCTTTTTCGGCCATTCTGATTTTTCGACGTATCGAATCGATATCGCCTTTTGAGCGCAGATAGCTATCATTTAATTTTGTAAACTCAACTCTAAAAGTATGTTTTAAGTTTTTCATCAATGCGTTTAATTCGTTTGTTTGCGTATCTGAAAAATCGTGAAGTGGCTCAAAAATAGATGGTAATTCTGGAATGTCAGAGAAAAAATATTTCTTGATAAGTTTTTTTATTTGATCTTCATAAAAATCTCTAATTCCAGTCTCAATAATTCCTTTGTAATTTTTCTTCTCTGCTTCTATATCATTAAGAATATGCGTTGTTTTTATTTTTACATCTTCTTGCTTGTATTTATTTTCTTTGTAATTTTTTTCATTGTCTAATTGAGTTGAAACGTTCATTAGAGTTTCTCCTGCCAAACCGAAAGGAATTAAATCAAATAATCCTTTTATGTCGTTTTGTAAATCAAGTATTTTTTCACTTAATTCTTTTTCATTGGTCCTTAATTCATTAAGTTGTTCCAAGGTCATCATATTACCTTCCTGAATTAATTTCATTTGAATTTCTTTAGATTCACTTTGTTTTTCATTTTTTTCTTGAGTTAGTTCTAAAATTTTATTATTAATGTCATCAATACTTATTTGTTTATTTTCTATATTAGTTTTTATTTGATTAAATTCAACTTTTTCTTGTGGTTTTGCGGATTTCTTACGATATTCATCTTGTATATTTTCTAATTGATCTTTTAAATCTTCATATTTTTTAATACCCAAAACTTCTGTATATGCTTTGCTCAAAATTCGTCTTTGCTCAAGTGAATTAATTTCAGCAAGCGATACGATTTTTTCAGCATCAAAAAAGAAAAATTTAGCTACTTCTATTGGCAGAATAAAATCTCTTATAAAAATTTCTTCACCGTCTTGCTTACCTTCTGTAGTTAGGTCTTGAATTAGCTGATTTTGGTAGCCGTCTATTAACACTTCCACTTTATCATTTGTACTTGCTACAATATCAAACGTTCTAGTAATCTTCACTTCATTACAAGTAATTTCTGGAATTTTTACATCTTTAAAAGTAATTGAGATTGAGAATTTCGTTTCACCTTCTGTTTTTGCTAATCTGTTAAGAGTATTACCTATATACTTACCATAACCGCCTTTATCTACTATTTCTTTTTGATATAATTCATCCACCTTTTCCATTTGCCGCCCATATAAGCACCAAACTAAAGACATTAAAAACGTTGTTTTTCCAAATCCATTTTTTCCACTAACAATAATAATATTCCTACTATTATCAGGCAAGAGATTTATTTTATTATTTCCCTTGTAAATCCTAAAATTATTTAATTCTATTTCCTTAATAACCATTTTCCCTACCTTTTTTTAGATATTTTTCTATACGAGTTTCAATATCATCTTTTAATCCTCTTCTTCTGCTCAAAAGAGATTTGTTTTTTTGAAGCGTCAAAAGCTCTTGAATTAAATCAAAATTCTGCGGTTCTTGTTCGCAAGATTTCTTCAATAACTCCAATTCCTTTTCTCTCCTTTTATTTTTGGTCTCCATTTGTAACTCCGTGTTATACACCTTATGGTAAATATAGGAAACTTTATAATCAAATATAAAGTCTCGATACCAAATAGTTTGAATTGCTATAAGTTCTTGATTAGTAATAAGTTCAAAATTTGGCTTATTTTGTTGGATTTCCTTTTGAACTTTTAGCAATCTTTCCAAAATATCTTTCCTATAAAGTGGGGTATAACATCCCATCCCATTGACAGCTTCAGTCTTATTTCTACGCAAATTCATACGATTTTTTATGTCATTTCGTTCCAATGCAATTTCATCTCTAAATTTTAGCAAAGGTTTTAGCCAAAAAAATCCATTATCAATCAAAGCGGACATTGATTTATCTTGCTTCACAACTGTACACATCCAGCAACCAAACCTGCTTTGCCCACACGGAGCGTGTTTAGCGTCCGTTACAACAACAGGGCATTCATAGTCATCAGCACTTGCATTAGAATATAATTGAAATAATTCATCATTATTCGCATCCCATGGAGATTCTATAGTCCTTATGATATACCAAACTTGCTCTAAGGATAAATGTCTTATAGGGGCATACATATACGTATTAGGTTGCAAAGGATGTTTAGTCAATCTTTTTCCTTTGATAGAATGTTTATTCATTGTTCTTGCTCTAGTTGCACTTTCGCTTAGTCTAGTCCCAATTAAAATAATTGCTTCTCCAAATTCATTAACTTGTTCTGTGATAAAACGAGATGTAGGTTTAATTTTTAACCGTTCTGTGCACCAACGAAAAGCATTATTTGGAGCTGGATAACCTCGTCCAATCATATTCACCCATAAAGAATCTTCTAATTTGGGAATTGTTTTTTCAATTTTTATAGGTAAATCTTGATCTCGAGCAGCTTCTTCTATCTTATTCAATATTTTATTGACATATTCTGTAATAACGGGATTTTCAATCATTGTATCATTGCATACTATGTAAATATCACGTCCTACAAAACCATGAAAATTTTTACATTCTAATAATGCTTTCCAAATCAATTGCAACATAACAGTTGAATCTTTTCCACCACTGAACCCAATAATCCAAGGTCGCTTTGTATTATCAGCAAACATATACTGGTCTATGATTTCATCTATTACATTTTGAGCGAAATCCACCATATAAACTCTCTAACTATCAATTTTTTCACTCCATGTATCGCTTCTGCGATTTCTAAAAATTTTACTAGAGCTTTAATATAGAAAGCTCTTTCCAAACCTATAGTGTCTAGCTACTCGCTTAAGCCTCCTATCGAAGCTCGTTTAAAAACTTCCAACCCAGACCTTTCTCCGAAAAATTTCAGTTATTCACCTAAATTTTAAGTTAATTTGATTAAAATTTAAGCTATTTTTCTAAAATTTCACTTATTTCCAAATTTATTCAGATAAATTTTATATATTTTACATTAAGGAGACCTTTTATGACCCAACAAGCCCTAATCGAACTTGCAAGACGAATTCAAAAAGAAAAGTGCGAACACCAAAACATAGAGGTTAAATCTGCGTTTGGTGGAACGCCTACAAAACTGTATGACAGTTTGTCGAGCTTCTCTAACCAAGATGGCGGTGGCATTATTATTTTTGGAATAAGCGAAAAAGACGGCTTTGCAATAGTTGGAGTTCATAATGCTCAAAAACTGCAAGACCAAGTTGCCGAGCAATGCAAACAAATGGAGCCTGAAATAAGACCTGTGTTTACTGCTTGCGAAATTGACGGCAAGATGGTTGTCTCTTTGGAAATCCCTGAAATCAATGTTCACGACAAGCCCTGTTTTTATAAAGGCGCTGGCAGATTGAAAGGCTCTTATGTTCGTGTCGGCGGTCAAGATCTCCAAATGACCGAATACGAGGTTTACAGTTACGAATCTTTTAAACAGCAAATATATGACGATTTAAAAACCATCGAAAGAGCCACCCTCACAGACCTCGACCCCATCGTGCTAAACAACTTCATAATAAAACTGCAAACCGCAAAACCCAAACTCGCAAACCTCGAAAAAAATGAGATTCTAAAACTGCAAGGAATTGCCATTGACAACAAACCGACAGTCGCAGGAATTATGATCTTTGGCAAATATCCGCAAGGGTTCTTCCCGCAGCTTGCAATCACAGCCATTGTGGTTAAAAGTTTAGAGGCATTTGATTTTGATAGCACAGAACGGTTTATTGACAACCAAAGAATCGAAGGGACTATTCCCGAAATGCTCAATACCGCTATTGCCTTTGTTCGCCGCAATATGAAAGTTGCAACAGTAATCGACAGCAAAACCGCAAAAAGAGCCGACAAAGAAGAATTCCCGCTTGTTGCTGTCCGTGAGATAATCTTGAATGCCCTTGTTCACAGAGATTACAGCAATTACACAAACAGCAGCCCAATCCGCTTGGTTATCTATCCCAACAGAATAGAGGTGGAAAATCCGGGCGGTTTGTATGGCCGGCTTACAGTGGATAGGCTTGGCAAAGCCGCAGGCGATACCAGAAATACATTCATCGCAAATATATTGGAAGTTTCAATTGATAATGAAAATAGGTTCAGCGGCATTCCTACTATAAGAAAAGCGATGAAAGACAACGGCTTGCCGGAGCCTAAATTTGAAAGCACAAGGGGCGTGTTCAGAGCGACATTGTATAATGCCTCGCATATACAAAAAGAGGAAATTAGCGATGCTGCGATATTGGCTTTCTGCAAAACGCCGAGAACGCGAAACGAAATATCAAGCCACTTTGGAATCTCGTCTATTTCTTATTTGGTCAAAAATTATTTGATACCGCTTGCAGATAAAGGTTTGTTGAAACTCACATTGCCAAACACGCCGAAGAGCAAAAAGCAGAAATATTATAGTTAGGTTCTCGGTACAATCTTCAGGCACACTGTCCAAACTCGGAAATACTCACAAATGATGTGCTGCCCGTGAGCGGCGAGTCCCATCAACTCCCTAACAAAACTCCGCAAAATCAACATATTTGTAAAATTCGCTTTCTTTTGCCAAATTTAACTCATCTATGCTAAATATTCTTTCTGCGGTCTTCTTAGCTATAATTTGTTCTATTTTTGGCTTTAATCCTCTTAAATCTTCCGTGATTATTTCAAAAACAATTTCTATGTCTATTCCTTCATAATTGTGAACTATTTTATTGCGGAAATCTTTTATGCGGTGACATAAACCATATCCTTCAACGCCCTATGCAAAACAATGGGGTTGGCATATTTTCTCAAATCAGCCAGTTTGCAACTGTCCGCATCTATGTAAAAATCTATATCATTTGCAGGTTCCCCACGAGCAAAAGAACCAAAAATGCCAATTTCTTTCAGCATGTATTTATTAAGCAGATTGCTTTGCCTTATGGCCTTTTCCAAAATATCCACGCTATCCATGCAGAGAAAGATAGAAATTTACAAGGCACCCCGTCCAAACTCGGAAATGCTCACAACCGACACGCTGCCCGTGAGCGGCAGCCCAATACAAGATGCTCAAACAAAAGCCAGATACGCAAAAAATAATCTATATTCACATCATAGCGGTTTAGAAACCGTTAAATGGAACGCTATTTTATGACCCAGCAAGCCAACGAAGATTTAAAACCCGTCGAAAGAGCCACCATCACAGACCTCGACCCTATCCCGCTAAATAACTTCATAATAAAACTGCAAACCGAAAAACCCAAACTCGCAAACCTCGAAAAAAATGAAATCCTAAAACTGCAAGGAATTGCCATTGACAACAAACCGACGAATTCCCGCTTGTCGCTGTCCGTGAGATAATCTTGAATGCAGCAGCCCAATCCGCTTGGTTATATATCCCAACAGAATAGAGGTAGAAAATCCGGGCGGTTTGTATGGCAGGCTCACAGTGGACAGGCTTGGCAAGAGCGATGAAAGACAATGGCTTGCCGGAGCCTAAATTTGAAAGCACAAGAGCTTGCACCGCAGGCTCAAAAATGGATGATGAAGGAATCGAACCTTCGACCCGATGATTAAGAGTCATCTGCTCTACCAACTGAGCTAATCATCCAAAAGCACTCAAAATATAGCAAAATTTAAAGCTTTTTACAAGGGAAAGTTAAAATTTTTCTTCCATAACTAACTTAACAAACTCCCCTACTTCGCTGAATTCCTTATACACGGAGGCAAAGCGAACATAGGCTACGGAATCCGTTTTGAAAAGCTCTTTCATCACAAGGTCGCCCAACGTTGCGTAAGAAACTTCCGGCTGCCCTAGTTGCACTAGGTTTTTCTCAACCAAAGCCGCAATTTCATCTATTTTTTCGGAACTTATAGGACGCTTGGCACAAGCCCTTCTTATGCCGGAAACAAGTTTCTCATACCTGAACGGCTCTCGCCTGCCATCTCGCTTGGCAACGGTTAAAGAGGCCTTTTCCACATACTCATATGTTGTAAAACGGTTGGAGCAATTAAGGCACTCCCTGCGCCGCCGCACAGACTCGCCGCTTGTACGGGTTTCTATAACTTTATCGTTTTCTGCTTTGCACTGCGGACAAATCATGGGAGGAATGTAGAAAATTACCGGAATGAAACCTCTCCTTCTCCCTCATAATTTTACGCTCCGCTTTGCCATGATGATCATAGCCGCACAAATGCAAAAGCCCATGAATAAGCACTCGCTTTAATTCCTTGTAATACGTATTGCCGTAAAGAGGGGCTTGCTTTTTTACCTGTTCCTCAGCTATGTAAATCTCGCCCAAAAAAGCAGGTTCGTCCCAAACAAAAGAAAGAACATCGGTCACATGATCTAAGTTGCGGTAAGTTTTATTTAATTCTCTTTGCCTTGCACTATCGCAAAGGATAATATTCACAGGCGCATTCTTTTTCTCTTTTTTCAACAGAGCTTCAGCCAGAGGCTTTAAACGTCCTTGCCACGGGAATTTTTTATTCGGCACGGCTGAGAAAAAATTACAACTCATACCACTTTTTGAGCACACCTATAATCTGCTCGGCTTGTGCTTTGCTGCTCACATTGAATTTGCTGCGCTTCTTATATACGCCTCCGATTTTTTGATAGCGTACAAGCGTAGCTTTGGCTTCACCAAAATCACCGCTTTTGCCCCTTTCCTGATAAAGAAAGGCTATGGTTGACCAAGCTCCTTTTGAGAGATATTCTTTTGCAAGTTCTTTCACCAAAACTTCGCCGTTTTCATCGACTTGCTCTACTGTGGGTTCTGTATTTTCTGTTTCCATAGTGGGAATTTAGTAAATATTAAAAATACCCCTCTCGCTTGCGGCGTTCCATACTGCCTGCCGCCTCATTGTCTATGACCCTACTCGTGCGTTCGCTGGTAATGGAAGCCAGCGTCTCTGCAATTACCGCATCCAGAGTGTCCGCCTCCGATTCCTCCCCGCCGGTGAGCGGGTAGCAACCCAAAGTACGAAAACGCACCTTTTTTATCTCAGGCTTTTCACCCGGCAAAAAACGCATCCGCTCGTCATCTGCCATTATGACATTGCCATCACGATACACCACCGGACGCTCCGCTGCCAAATAGAGTGAAACTATAGGAATGTTCTCTCGGCTGATATACTGCCAAATATCTTTTTCCGTCCAATTGGAAATGGGAAAAACCCGCATGCTCTCGCCCTTGTTTATTTTGGTGTTGTAAAGCTTCCACATTTCCGGTCTTTGATTTTTGGGGTCCCAAGCGTGATGCTTGTTGCGAAAAGAGAATATCCGTTCCTTGGCGCGGGACTTTTCCTCGTCTCTGCGCCCTCCGCCGAATGCCGCCGTAAATCCGTATTTAGTCAAAGCATCTTTGAGTGCTTGAGTTTTCATAATGTCGGTATAAGCCGCACCGTTGTCAAAAGGATTTATCCCCCGCGCGATGGCTTCTTCGTTGCGGTAAACCAGCATATTGATGCCTAACTCCTGTGCCCGCCTGTCGCGGAAAGCTATCATCTCTTTGAATTTCCAACTTGTATCTATGTGCAAAAAAGGGAAAGGCGGCTTTTCGGGAAAAAAGGCTTTCATCGCCAGATGCAACATAACGGAAGAATCTTTGCCTATGGAATAAAGCATCACAGGACGCTCGCATTCGGCGGCTACTTCGCGGAAGATATAAATGGCTTCCGCTTCCAATTTATCAAGATGAGTCAATTTGTTGTTTAAAATCATAACAAAAATTGAATATAGAAAAAATTTCCAAAATACCCCCTTGACAAAGTTTTAAAATTTTTCTATATTTGCTACCGATTATGACTTTTGGCAACAAAACATTATTCTCTAAATACCTGTGCTGTCGAGTATTCTCCGGCAACAGCTTGTGTTGTTGTTGCTAAATTTCCAAAAAAATCTATATTCCACGGTGAGCTTTCGCACCATAAAAGAGGCAGAATTTCAACCAATAACCTATGAGGTTTCTATGAAAAAGTATCACTTTGATACGCTCGCTGTCCGTAAGGGACTCGTCTCGCTCACCGCTTTTTTCTTGCTGGTGCTCCTTCTGGCTTCTTCTGCATATGCGCAGAAAAAGGTAACGCTGCTCAATGTCTCATACGACCCTACCAGGGAACTGTATGCGGACTACAATAAAGTGTTTGCCGAATATTACAAGGGAAAAACAGGTGTTGAAGTAACCATTAACCAATCTCATGCCGGCTCGGGCGGGCAGGCGAGAAGCGTCATTGAGGGAAACGAAGCCGATGTGGTGACTCTCGCTCTGGCTTTTGATATAGATGCCATTGCAGAGGCACGGAAAGGCCTTATAGACGAGAATTGGATCAAACGCTTCCCGCAAAATAGCTCGCCTTATACTTCCACCATTGTTTTTCTTGTTCGCAAAGGCAACCCTAAGAACATAAAAGACTGGGACGACCTTGTGAAGCCGGGTGTGAACGTGATAACGCCGGATCCGAAAACATCCGGTGGAGCACGCTGGAATTACATAGCAGCGTGGGGTTATGCTCGTATCAAATACGGCGGCGAAGATAAGGCCCGCGATTTTGTTAAAAAACTCTACGCTAATGTTTCGGTTCTGGACCCGGGAGCACGAGGCTCTACAAATACCTTTGTGCAACGTGGTTTGGGAGACGTGCTGCTGGCATGGGAAAATGAGGCGCACTTGGTTATCAAGGAGCTTGGCAATGGCAGCAACTTTGAGATAGTCACTCCAAGCATAAGCATACTGGCGGAACCTTCCGTAACATACGTGGACGGTGTTGTAAATAAACGCGGTACAAAGGATGTGGCCTCCGCCTATTTAGAATACCTGTATTCGGAAAATGCGCAGCGAATTATCGGCAAGCATTATTACCGTCCTTCCAATGAAAAAATTGCCAAAGAATTCTCAAGCACGTTTGCGAACCTCCGTTTGCTTACAATTGACAAGGATTTTGGAGGATGGCAGGCAGCGAATAAATTGCATTTTTCCGACAAAGGCCAATTTGACCAGATAATAGCGGAGTTGAAAAAGAAATGAAATTTCCGATAAAAATGAAACGCGACAGGGGAAAAATACCCGGTTTCGGATTAAGTTTAGGACTGAGCCTGAGCTACATATCCTTTCTTATACTGATACCGATATCTTCCCTTGTCATTTACGCATCGAAAATTTCGTTAAAAGAGTACTTTGAGATTATTCTGGACGAAAGGGTTATCGCTGCGTTTAAGATTTCATTTTTTTCGGCTACAACCGCCGCGCTGATAAATTTTGTGTTTGGTTTTATTATCGCATGGATTTTGGCGCGGCATAATTTTTTCGGAAAGAAAATAGTTGATGCCTGTATCGACCTGCCTTTTGCCATCCCCACCGCCGTAGCCGGCATTTCGCTGGCTCAGGTATTTTCACCTAACGGTTTTTTGGGGAAATTTCTTGCACAGTTCAATATCTCGCTCGGATATTCAACTGCGGGCATAGTAATTGCGCTTGTCTTTATCGGGCTTCCCTTTGTGGTGCGCACCGTGCAGCCCGTTATTGAGGAATTGGACAGCGTGGTAGAAGAAGCGGCAGCGAGTCTTGGGGCTAATTATTTCCAGATTTTTTTCAAGGTTATTTTTCCTTCGGT
>LIUH01000047.1:13198-29511 GCA_001462225.1 Fibrobacteria bacterium GUT31
ACCGGAACGGCAATGGCCTTTGCCCGCGGGCTTGGCGAATACGGCTCCGTTATTTTCATATCCAGCAATATGCCGTATGTAAGTGAAATAGTTCCGCTGTTAATCATAAAAAAACTCATGCAGTTTGATTATGTGAGCGCGAGTGCCATTGGCGTAACCATGCTTATAATAGCCTTTATCATGCTACTTATTATCAACTTCCTTCAAAACAAAATGTTAAAGGAGCGTTCCACATGATAAAAAAAAGAATCATTCAAGAACCGCTGTGGGTAAAGATTTTATTGTTCTTTATCTCCGGTATATTTTTATCCGTATTCATAGTTTTGCCGTTGATAACAATTTTTCAGGAGGCCTTAAAATCCGGTATTGTTGTTTATCTGCAAACTTTCACCGACCCGGGTGTAGCATCTGCAATACGCCTTTCCTTGCTTACGGTATTAATCTGCGTTCCAATCAATACTTTTTTTGGTATCCTTATTGCGTGGCTGGTGACGAAGTACGAGTTCCCGGGCAAGAAAATTCTGATTACGGTTATTGAAGTACCGTTCAGCATATCGCCGGTGATAGCGGGGCTTCTTTTTATCTTCATGTTCGGTGCCATAGGATGGTTTGGAACTTGGTTTATCGATCACGGCATAAAAATCGTTTTCGCCTTTCCGGGAATAGTCCTTGCGGTTCTTTTTGTCTCTTTCCCATTTGTGGCCCGCGAACTCATACCGCTTATGCGAGTACTCGGAAAGGACGATGAGGAGGCCGCCCTCACCTTGGGGGCTTCAGGATTTCAGATTTTTTGGAAAGTGACACTTCCGAATATAAAATGGGGTTTGCTGTACGGAATTATACTGACAAATGCGAGAGCCTTAGGAGAATTCGGAGCGGTGTCCGTTGTATCCGGGCTTATCAGGGGTGTAACGACCACCATGCCGCTCTATATAGATATTCTTTACGGGGAATATATGTTCAGGGCCGCTTTTGCCGTAGCATCCATTATGACTTTCTTGGCACTAGTGACAATTATAGCAAAAGCAGTGTTGGAATATTTCATAGCAGCTCAGAGAAAATCCATGGAGGTAGAGATAAAATTATAGGGTGTATCCGGCATCTGTTTGTCTGAACCCCGATATTCCGTATTTGTGGTGCAAAAATGGCATCATATGGCGTGGCAAACAGGGCTAAGATGCAAAAATATTTTTCTATATTACTCTCAAATGCAGTTTTTTCGCAAAATAACGCCCACCGCTAGAGCCACCCCCCCTTATATATTTGCGGTGTGCAGATTTTCGGAGCGAAAAATGCGGAAGGTGCATGGACATTGGGAGATACCAAAAAGGCAACGGAAGAGTCCTTTATAGAATTGACAGAGAACATAGCCAAAGAATTATTGAAGGAGATAAAAAATGAAATTTCCAATATCACTAATCCTACCACTAACCTTACTCTGCGCGGTAGCCTTCGCACAAACGCCTAAGAATGCTGCAGAGGAATGTTTCGATAGGGGTATTGAGTATGCTAAAAAAGGCGACTACGCCAGAGCCATACTTGAATTTACTGTGGCTATAAAATTTAATCCGAATTATGTGGAAGCATACACCAATAGGGGTTATGCCTATGATATGAGAGGAGACTACGACAACGGCATATCCGACCATAACAAAGCAATACAGTTGGACTCTAATTATGCGATGGCATATAACAATAGGGGCTATGTGTATTTAAAAAAAGGAGACTATGACAGAGCCATATCTGACTTTACTGAAGCGATACGGCTGGATCCTAAATTTGCAGAGGCATATAACAACAGAGGCTATGCGTATGATAAGAAATTGGACTACGATAGAGGCATATCCGACTATAACGAAGCGATACGGCTGAACCCGAATTATGCATTGGCATATAGCAATAGGGGTTTTGCGTATGCTATAAAACAAGATTTCGCCAGAGCGATTGCAGATTACGAATCGGTTTTGCGAATAAACCCCAACGATCGTTGGGCAAAAGAAGCTTTGGAATTCTTAAAGGAGAAGATGAATAAATGAATTTCACCCTATCACTAATCCTGCTACCCACCCTACTCTGTGCAGTAGCCCTCGCCCAAACGCCAAAAAAAAGTGTTGCTGTCTATATGGCTGGTACAGAGCCGACCGCCATTAAGGGTTCGCATAAGGTACTTGGTGCGGAGCTTGCAAAGGTCTTAACCAAAAGCGGTACATACACCGCAGTCGACCGCTCAGAGGCGGGGCGTAAAATAGTAGCTCAGGAACACATATTCCAGCGAAGCGGAGCAGTTGACATGAATCAGATAAAAAAACTCGGAAAGCAGTTAGGGGTTCAGGTTGTGTGCATTGCGGAAATTACCGAGGTTATGAAGAGCCATTACCTAGAGGCACGTTTGGTTGATGTGGAGACAGCGGAGATATTCAACATTGCCTCAAAGCCCGGCAATATGTCTGAGGCAACGGATATTGTGCGAATTGCTCAGTCGGTTGCTCACGAATTGCTGGGGAAGGCAAAGATTGTCAATTACTCGTTCAAGGAGATAGAAACAAACCCTGATATGGCTATTGATGATTATACCGATGCGATACGGCAGCAGCCTAATATGGCAGAGTATTATATTAATAGAGGTTATGCGTATTATTTCAAAGCCGATTACGGCAGAGCTATATCTGACTTTACTGATGCAATACGACTGAACCCGAATGATGCGGCGACCTATCACTATAGGGGCTATGTATATGCTAATAAAGGCGACTACGCCAGAGCCATATCCGACTATAACGAAGTTATACGGTTAAAACCGAATGATGCGGATGTATATAACAATAGGGGCAATGCGTATGATTATAAAGGAGACTTCGACAGAGCCATATTTGACTATAACGAAGCTATACGGCTGAAACCGAATGATGCGAATGCTATAAACAATAGAGGTCTTGCGTATGGTAAAAAAGAAGACTACGACAGAGCCATATCTGACTTTAACGAAGCTGTACGGCTGGACCCAAATTATGCGAAGGCATATAGCAATAGAGGTGTTACGCATTATATGAAAAAAGATTACAACAGAGCCATATCTGACTTTAACGAAGCTATACGGTTGGACCCGAATGATGTGTCGCAATATGTAAGGAGGGGCATTGCATATAAGAAAAAAGGAGACTACAACAAAGCCATAACGGATTGGGAATATGTCTTGCGAATAGACCCCAACAATTCAGACGCCAGAAAGAATCTGGAAATCATCAAAGGAGAGAACCACCCATGAAATCCCCTCTAATACTAATCCTGCTACTCACCCTGCTCTGCACAACCTTCCTATCCTGTGCAACCGCTCCCACACAAGCAACACCCACCCAAGTAACACAGCAAACCCCAAATGATGCGGAGGCACATTTCAACAATGGCATAGCGTATGATTATAAATATGATTACGACAAAGCCATAGCCGAATACAGCGAAGCCATACGCCTAAACCCGAATTACGCACAGGCGTATTACGAAATGGGCATAGCGTATTCTTACAAATATGATTACGGCAAAACCATATTTTACCTTAGCGAGGCAATACGAGTAGATCCGGATTATGCAGTGGCATACAGAGACAGAGGGGCTACGTATAACATAATAGAAGACCGCGACAAAGCCATAGCCGACTACAACGAAGCAATACGGGTAAATCCGAATTATGCGGAGGCATATTACAACAGAGGCAATGCGTATCGCATCAAAGGCGATTACGACAGAGCCATAGCGGACTACACCAAAGCGATACGGTTGGAGCCTAACGATGCCGATGCATACGTCAACAGGGGTGTTACGTATTATAGCGAAGGCGACTGCGACAAAGCCATATCTGACTATACCGAGGCTATACGGCTGAACCCGAATCTTGTGAATGCATATTTAGGTAGAGGTTTTGCGTATTATAATAAAGGAGACTACAACAAAGCCATAGCGGATTACGAATCAGCCTTGCGAATAGACCCTAACGATCCCTATGCCAAAGAGATGTTGGCAGAAATTAGAACCTCAAAAACGCCGCTCCCGATTCCATAACCCTTGGCAAAGCCAAATCGTTAGTCTCGTTCTCGGGTAATTTTTCGCAAAGAGCTTTTAAAACATCTCGCAAATTCTTACCCTCGTTTTCCTTTTCCTTAACAAAATTGTATAGAATTTCCGCAATTCCCCTTTGAAGTTCGGTATGGCAAAAAGTGGGGAATTTTCGCAAATCGGATTTTAACTTGCCTATGGATATTTGCCCGGCAACAGCCCTTATTTTTACATTTTTTTCAATAGCGGAATTTGGCCTTAACCCTTCCTGCAAATTTTCAACCCTTGCCAAACGGCTTCCCTTAAAATTCCCAAGCGGCGTCAATTCCAATTTTTCTCTTTTAGACGGGATGTTCTTTGCCTTTTCCGTTAAGCACTCCGCTCTGTACTCAATGAATGCAATCACCGTGTCTGCAAGGGAAAGATAATCCCCGCATGCACCTGCCACTATAATAAAATTTATTCCCTTGTCCGCAAATTCCCTGATACGATCTGTCAAAGGTATAAGCGGCTCACGCTTTGAATTTATGAGTTCCCGCATTCTCAAATCTCTAATCAAAAAATTCACCGCAGAAGCATCTTCGTCAATCAAAATAGTACTTGCACCGAGTTCCAAGGCTTCAAGCAAATTTGCCGCTTGGCTCGTTGCGCCGCTCGCATTTTTTGTCGTAAAATTTTCCGTACTGCCTTTCAAAGGGAGTTCCCTCACAAGAGACGAAATATTAGTTCCTGTAACCACCCTGCCTTCTTCGGTTTTAATAGGAGTTGCGCTTTGGTCTATAACGATGAGTTCTCTGCCGTCTCCCGGTGTATGCGGATAAACCGCCTCTTCCAGAGCATGCAAAAGTGTGGATTTTCCATGAAAACCCCCGCCTGCAATCACAGTTACTCCGCATGGAATCCCCATACCCGCCACCTGTTCTCCGTTTGGCAAACTCAAATGCACAAGCAACTCAGGCGGCGAAATAAAAGGAACGGCGTTTTGCATAGGTTCTTCCGAAACCCCGCTTTCCCTTGGCAAAATAGCTCCGTTCGGCACAAATGCGGCAATCTTTTTTTTCACAAGCTGGGATAGCAGAAAATTTCTATCCGCCAAACATTGCACATGCGCTTTGCATTTTTCCTTATCCGAATTGTTCCAGTACATCACTCTGGTCACCCAGTCGGACAAAGTCCCTATCAAAAGCTCGGAAGCTTTATCGCCCTCAATTCGCCTGCCGTCTCCGGGCAAATTCACGCTCGCCAAAATGCGAACTATTCCCTTTTCTATGCACAGAGAATTTCGCTGCATAATTTGAGAATGCGCCTTTACAATGCTGATGTTTTCCGCGTTTTCGGTGAATTGCCTGAGCAAAAAATCCGCAAGGGCTATTTCTTTTTCCCTATCGCTGTGCAATTCTTCCGGAAAACCGAGCGAATCCATTTTTGCACTGAGCATTATCCTTGAAGGCTGCGCATGAGGGTCGCCTTGTATATGCGTAAATTTCAGCGTAAAATCACCGAAGTTGAAAAACTGCCCCTGCAAACTCTTATATACACCATAAGGCTTGCCGTGAATTTTAAGCAATCGTTGGTGAAGCTCTCTCATGTTTTAATCGCCTTTGTTATTATAGGGATAATATCTTTTGACGTTTTATCTATACAATAAATTTGCTCGAATATGGCTTCTTTTCTATACAAAGCCGCATTCTTTTCTATCCATCCGTTCAAGGCCGAGCGACGTTCTTCCGAAGTGAAATTTTTATTCTGTAATTTCACATATTCCTCCGCGAGCTGGCTTTGGTTTTTCATGTATTCCGTCATATTGAAAACTTTATTGCTGTTCAGCACAAACATTTTCAGCGCAAAAGTCAAATCGCTCTGCCCAAAATCTTCTTGCATTTTTTTTGTAAACTGTTTCAATTTTTCAATATCTTTTAAAAAAAAGTCTATGGCAGAGGCTTTTATTGCTTCTAAATCTTTTTGCGATATTTCGCTTTTTATCCGCTTAGAAACACCGGAAGGCGTGTTTTTATTTTGAGGCATGTGCGATAAAGTAGAAAATAATTTGACATTTTTAAAAAATTTTGCTATATTTGTATTCTGAGGAAATTCTATCCACAGAGCGCAAGGGTTTTGCGACAATAGGATAGATAGCAAAACAATGAGTGAAGTGGAAGAAAAATCCGAAAGCGAATGTACGTTCGCCAGTTTGGGGCTATCCCCAAACATAATGCAAGCCGTTCAAAAAGCGGGCTACGAAAATCCGACGCCAATACAGGCACAAACAATACCCATGCTTTTGTCGGGCAAAAATCTGCTGGGCACAGCGCAAACAGGAACGGGCAAAACCGCCGCCTTTACCCTGCCGCTGCTCTCACGCCTGGATTTTGAAGGCAAAAATCCGTCCATGCTGGTTTTAACACCGACCAGAGAACTTGCGATCCAAGTTTCCGAAGCAATTCAAAAATACTCGGCATTCATGAAGGATTTTCATGTTGTTCCGGTTTACGGCGGGCAAGACATGGGCGTTCAACTCCGTGCCTTAAAGC
The DNA here is from genome assembly GCA_001462225.1 of Fibrobacteria bacterium GUT31. Taxonomy (GTDB): domain Bacteria; phylum Fibrobacterota; class Fibrobacteria; order Fibrobacterales; family Fibrobacteraceae; genus Fibrimonas. The sequence goes on from LIUH01000047.1 coordinate 19,780, forward strand.
GCAAAGTACAGGTTGTAGTTGCAACGCCGGGCCGCCTTATAGACCATTTGGAACGCAAAACAATAGATCTCTCCGGTATCCAAGCCTTGGTGCTGGACGAGGCGGATGAAATGCTGGACATGGGCTTTCAGGAAGATGTGGAATACATTTTGGAGGCAACGCCGGAATCTGCGCAAAGGGCTTTGTTCAGCGCAACCATGCCGGCTGCTGTGCAAAAAATAGTAGCTGAGTATCTGGGTGAATATGAAACCGTCAGAATAGCGGGCAAAACGGCAACTGTAGAAAAAACCCGCCAACGCTATTTACCTGTTCGTCAGGAACACAAAATGGAGGCTCTTACAAGGGTTTTGGAAAACGAAGAATTTGAGGGGATGCTGATTTTTGTGCGCACCAAGCAAGCTACCGCAGAGGTTGCGGAACGTTTGGAAGCGAGAGGCTTTGATGCGGTTCCTCTTTCCGGAGATTTGGCGCAAAGTTTAAGAGAACGTACCCTAAACCGCCTTAAAGACGGCAAAATAGACATTGTGGTAGCAACCGATGTAGCCGCCCGCGGTTTGGATGTGGACAGAATAACCCATGTTTTGAACTACGATATCCCCTACGATACGGAATCCTACGTTCACCGCATAGGCCGCACAGGGCGAGCGGGCAGAGAAGGCAACGCCATACTATTCGTTACCCCAAGAGAAAATCGCTTACTTGCGATGATAGAAAAGGAAACCCGCCAAAAAATTGAAAAGATGAACTTGCCGACCGGTGAGCAAATCAGCAATAAAAGGGTTACCAAATTCAAGGAAGAAATCACAAAAACCGTTCAAGAGCAAAGTGACTTAAAGGAATTTCGGGATTTGATAGAAAATCTGGCTATGGAACAAGCCATGGACATTGCGGACATTGCCGCAGCCCTTGCTTACATGAACCAAGAAGAGCAGCCTCTTTTCCCGAAAATGGAACCTTTGGAAGCGAGTGCTCCGGCAAAAGGACGGGAGCGCAGGGAGCGGGACGAGGGAAGCAGAGACAGATTCGGCGAAAGAGGTGAAAGGAGAGGACGCAGAGATAGAGGTGGTAGCAGCGGCAGTTTTAGCGATCTTGAACCACCGGAGGCCGGAATGGAGCGCTATTATTTGGGCGTAGGCAAAATGGATAATGTGTCTCCGAGAGATATTGTCGGTGCCATCGCAAACGAAGCGGATTTGGAATCAAAATACATTGGGCATATAAAATTATTTGAGAAATTCAGCACGGTGGATTTGCCGGAAGCCATGCCCGAAGACGTTCTCAGAATTCTACGCAGAATGACCATAAAAAATCGCCCGTCTAAAATAAGGCTAATGACAGACGAGCCTCCTCTGAGAAACGAGGGAGAAGGCCGGGGCGGAGGCAGCCGCAAAAAGGATTTTGGCAAAGTGGAACGCAAAGACGGCAGCAGCAGAAAACCGTTCAGAGGCGATGACCAGCCGCCGAGGAGAACAAGGCGCTTTGGGAGGCATTAATTGTTGCTGTTTTTTACTATATTTACCATATGATTTTAGGAGGGGGAAAGGATAATATATGGAAACTGTTTTTGTAGTTGACGATGCGGATACAAATCTGCTCAAAGCGAGACAAGCTCTGGAAGCAAGCTATCGGGTATTAACAATGCCTTCGGCTGCGAAGATGTTTGCACTTTTGGAAAAAATAATACCGGATATAATTTTATTGGATATTGAAATGCCGGAGATGAACGGTTTTGCGGCGTTGGAAAAATTGGCGCAAAATGAACGGACGGCAAAAATACCCGTTATATTTTTGACAGCGCAAGCGGATGCGGCACTTGAAACCAAAGGTTTGGAGCTAGGTGCGGTGGACTTTATAGCCAAGCCGTTTTCAGAGACCGTATTGTTAAATAAGATAGTTAAACATTTAAAGAAGTGAATCAGATAATCTCATCCTGTGGTACCGGCAACTCTGCCAATGCCTGTTTTGCGTCTGCTATATTTCCGTTTTTATAATCGCTGTGCAAAAGGCCGTCTTTGAGCTTTATGGTGCGGCTGCTGAATGTTGCTATATCCGGCTCGTGAGTTACAAAAACTATGGTTTTTCCCAGCTTGTTCAACTCCTGAAAAAGTGCCATTATTTCATAGCTTGTGCGTGTGTCTAAATTTCCCGTCGCCTCGTCTGCCAAAATCATAACAGGGTCGTTTACCAAGGCCCTTGCAATGGCAACCCTCTGCTGCTGGCCTCCCGAAAGCTGGTTTGGAAAATGCCCGCTGCGATAAGCAAGCCCGACTTTTTCAAGACATGCCATTGCTCTGGTTCTGCGTTCTTTTGCTGAAATTTCCGAATTGTAAAGCAAAGGCAGCTCAACCTGCTCAAGTGCGCTGGTACGCGGCAAAAGATTATAACTCTGAAACACAAAACCTATTTTCCTGTTTCGGAGCTTGGCAAGCGCATCCCTTCTCAATTTGTGCGTTGGCTCTCTGTCTAAAATATATTCGCCGCTCGTAGGCCTGTCCATGCAACCTAGTGTGTTGAGCAAGGTTGTTTTTCCGCTGCCGCTCGTTCCCATTATTGTCACAAACTCACCTTCAGAAACCGAAAAAGTCACTCCACGCAATGCATGCACGGTTTCTGCTCCCATGCGAAAATCGCGCTTAATATGCCTTATGTCTAAAATTGCGCTTGTCATAAACTTCCCATTATTTCTATGATAGTCTCTCTGACTATTCCGGTAGTTTGGTTTGCAACAGCAGAAAGAGTTTTGCGGGCTTCGGGGGTGTTTATGGTGCCAAGGGCAAGGGCTGCTTCTCTGGCAATGGATTCGTTTGAGTTGTCTGCAACCAAGTTGCCCAAGGGTTCTAAAAACGTTGTGTCCGGGAAATGGCTCATAATGCGAATTGCTGTAATCCTGTTTTCCGACTTTTGGCTTTTGTTTTTTGCTTCTCTAATCACAAATCTTTTTGCAACCATTCCCCTGTCTATAAAAATCTGTTCCTTCGCGAGCAGGGAATCCAAGCTGAGTTCATCGGATTTATAGCCTTCCACAATTTCCATAAAATCCTTTTGCAGGTTTTGCATATAACCGCTATTTGTGTTTGGCTCTGCATCGTAATACAGCATTTCAAGATAGTCCACCCTTTCACGCATAAAAGTTAAATCCTTTTCGTGCACAGCTAGTTGCTTTTTTAGGCTGTCAACCTCCATTTTCTGGCTCTGTATTGCGGAGCTAAATCCGCCATTGATAGCAATGGACATATAAATTCCGGGTGCGCGGTAGCCGGTGCCGGCCCCCGGATTCTTGATTCTAAACTTAAAATCACCGTTGTCCTTGAAAAAATACCTGTAAAATTCGCTTGCACCGGCACTGATTTGCAATGTTTTCACAGGCTTAAAAGACAATCCTAGGTTATGATGCGAGAATCCATGCCTGAAAAATCCCTCATAAACCGCATTTAGTTTTTGCGTCCCCAAACCCTGTTCAAAACCCCAAAAAGGTGCGACAGCGTTTGCATCCATAGCGGGGAAAGCCGAAATTCCGCCTAAGAGCTTCCACCATTCGCTACCCCATTCCGCAGCCGCGTAAAATTCCCCCGTTTGCTCTTTGCGAGCATTTTTGGGAACCGAATAAAAATACGCTTCAGGGCTTTCCACAAAGGCTCTTGCTCCGAGCGCAAAAGCCGGGATAAAACCGTAAGCCTTGGTTATTTGGTCTTTTACATCTAAAGAAACCGTGCTTCCGAACTGAACGCCGAAATCCAGAGAATTTAGAAGCCCAAAGCGAAATGAACTCACAAAAGGGTGCCTATCGCACATATTAGGTGCGTTTTTTACAATGCAACCGGACTGGTGATAGCCAATGGTTCCCCGGACTTGAAATGCTTTGTCCCCCAAAACCTGCGCAGAAGGCACAACCAAAAAATCGCTGCCATCGCTCAAAGCAAAAGCGATGTTTTGCAACAGCATGCAAATTAGAAGCGTTATAAATCGCGTTCTTTGCATTGGCAGAACCGGAATTTTTTTTACATATTCCATTATGGGCATACTGAAATATAGTAAACGTCAAAGCCGCCAGACACCTATGGTGCATTTTGTACGCAACGAACAGAGAACAAATAACTCTTATCGAAGTTATCCCTGCCTACCCTGCTGTTGCCGAAGAGCATACGCCTGCCCCAAGCGTCACCTCTATCGTACTCTGTGGCACTCCACCAGAGGCCACTGTTGCTAACATGGCGGAAACCGCCACGCGAGTAACTGTAACCGCCCGAAAGAGCAGAAAATCCGAAGTCGTCTGTGCCATTGCCGCTCTTATTCCAGCCGCTTCTTGCCTTCAATTTAGTTCCCGCTATACTGATATCGCCAACAGCATTCTCCAGTGCCGTCCATTCCGCATCGCTCGGCAAATGCCAGCCGGCGGGGCAAGCATATAAAGCCGTTTCCCAATTATACAATCTGCCGTATGTTTCGCAGTAAGAAGGCTTGTGTTCATAGCATTTGCTGCCTCTCTCATGATAATAACCCAAATTCTCAGCCATCCAAGTTTGCTCGCCTATTTTCACTATCTTGTAAGTTTTACCGTCTCGGCTATCTGTAAATGAAGTGTACTGTATGTCGATGTTAAATTGGCTGCGTGGTGGCGGAGGAGGAGGTCGTGAGCAGGAAGTGAATGTCTGAATCCCGATACCCCCGATTAAAAGGATAAAGAGAATGTGAAGATAAAGGTTTTTGAAACCTGACTTGGTCTTGTTCATAATGAACTCCTTTTTGTTGAAGGGGGAAAATTTTGGACTTATGTATGGGAAAGAGGGGGAAAAAGTATATATATATTTTTATGACATAATTATGACATAACTCAAGAGTGCCGGGCTTTGCCTGCATTGCAAGCTCCTTTTTCCGCCTTTCGGATATTATACATAATCATGTGTATAAATATAGAAAAATAAAAAAAGTTTGTCAAGGGGTAAAATGGGACAAAACTTCCATAACCTTTTTATCTTGAAGGATAATTTTATTCAAAGCGCTTTTACTCAAACCCCATATTTTTGCAGCTTCGCTCAAATCACCTTTGCAAAAATTTATGCGATCTAAAATATCCGCTATGAATTGCGGGTAAAGATTGTTGTCCGGGGAAATTTTTCCATCGCTTCCGGGGAAGGGAAAAGGTATTTGCACGGTAGGCTCTTCCCTTATTAGCAAAGCAATTTTCAAACGCAATTTTTTCAAGGCAAAAAGTTTATTTACATGCGAACTGCGGTCATCACAAGAATACGCTTCAATAACTCTCAACTCTCCACTCTCAACTCTCAACTTCAATTTAACCCCCGAATTTGTTTTATTCTTATGTTGCCCACCCGGGCCGGAACCTTTATATGCGGATATTTCGCAGAGTTTCAGGAAATCTGTGTTTGGGAGCTTCAGGAGGGCACTGCGGGGATAAGTTGATAAAAGCATTGTGCCGAATATAGTAAACGCAATTATTTTTTCTAGATTACCCCTATGAAAAAAATCCTCCTCTTTTCCGCAATCTTTGCAAGCGTTGTATTTACGTCTTGCGATTTGAACTCAGACAGCCAAGCAGTTAAAAACAAGGCCGCCCTTGAAACTCAAAAAGGCAAGCATAGCTATGCAATCGGAGCCGATATAGGCAGATCAATAAACATGCAAATGGGTGCAGTAAAACAGCAAATGGACGCCGTGGAATTAGATTTGGATTATTCCTTGATTTTGCAAGGCATAAAAGACAAATTGGACACAACCAAGCCTGCTTTAATGAACGATAGCGAAGCAACAGCAGCATTGGGTGAGTTGATAGCGGAAATGCAAAAAGCTTATGCCAAAAAAGATTCCATCGCTAGGGTACAAGACTCCATTGCAAGGGCACAAGTGGCTGCGGAAAATTTAATTAAACAAAAGACTTTCCTTGAAAAGAATAAAGCCGAAGCCGGTGTTATTGCCACGGAAAGCGGCTTGCAATACACAACTGTAACCGAAGGCAAAGGCAAAACCGCCAAAATAGGAGACACCGTAAGCGTTCATTATACGGGTACTTTATTAGACGGTTCCGAGTTTGACAGCTCCGTTAAACGCAACCAGCCTCTATCTATTGCTCTGAGCGAGGGCGGGTTTATCAAGGGCTGGATAGAAATGTTAAGTCTAATGAAAAAGGGACAAAAAGTCAAAGTGTGGATACCAAGCAGTTTGGCTTACGGCGAACAAGGCAACCCTGTGATACCCGGCAATTCCCTGCTCATTTTTGAGATGGAATTGCTCGATATTAAACCGGCAAAGTAGTGACGGCTCTTTCTATCTCGCCGGGTGTGGCGGCAAAAAGCGTTGTTAATCCGAACATAGAGGCTGTGCTGGCAAAGCGACGCCGCAAAGAGGCAAGCGTAGAAGAACTTTTTAAAAGCATATTAAACGGCAGCAGAGTCGCTCTTTCTCAGGCTATAACCCTTGTGGAAAGCAGCTTGCCCGAACATCAGAATAAGGCACAGGAGTTGATTCAAAAATGTTTGCCGCACTCCGGCAATTCTTTGAGAATAGGCATAACAGGCAGCCCCGGTGCCGGCAAAAGCTCTTTTATAGAGGCTTTTGGCATTTATTTGATAGAAGAACACAAAAAAAAAATAGCTGTACTTGCCATAGACCCTACAAGCCAGCGCACAAAAGGTAGCATATTAGGCGATAAAACCAGAATGAACATGCTTTCCGCAAGGGAAGATGCCTTTATAAGACCTTCGCCCTCAGGCACATCCTTAGGTGGCGTTGCGCAAAAAACCAGGGAATCCATACTGCTTTGCGAAACTGCCGGTTATCCGATAATTTTAATAGAAACAGTTGGTGTTGGGCAAAGCGAAACCGCTGTGCATGGAATGGCGGATTTCTTTTTGCTTTTGATGCTCGCAGGCGCAGGCGATGAATTGCAGGGCATAAAACGCGGCATAATGGAAATGTGCGATGGCATGGCAATAACAAAATGCGATGGACAAAATGTTGCAAAAGCTATGGCTGCCCGCTCCGAATATCAAAGTGCACTGCATTTGTTTCCGACAACTTCTTACAACTGGATGCCTAAGGTAGTAGCAACATCTTCTGTTACCGGAGATGGTTTGTCGGAAGTTTGGAAAATGATAAGCGATTTTGAAAGCATCGTTAAACAGAATGGGTGGTTTTTGCAAAACAGAAAAGGGCAACAAAAAACCTGGATGGAAAGCAGAATTCACGATAGCCTTCTATCCAATTTTTACAATAATCCTATGGTTAAAAAAGAACAGCCTATATTGGAAAACGCCGTGTTAGAGGGCAAGGAAAGCCCCTTTGCAGCAGCAGAAAAATTGCTAAAACTCTACTTCAAAAAACTGGGCGGCGGCCAGCGCGGATTTTTGGAAGACATATCAACCATGTAAAATTGCTTGTCCAAATAAGTGTAGTCCATATCGAACATACGAAGAACATAGCGGGCAATCCACTGTCCGAGTTTTAGCACAACCATTTTGCGGCGCAAGCGTCCTTGGCAGTCGCGGTTTAAAATGTCCGGCAGGGTATTGGTTGTCATTATTTCGTCTATAAAGGGGCTGTTTAATTTTTCACGTGCTTCCGGGCTTGAATAAAAATGCGTTACGCCAAAACAAACCCTATGCGGATTAGCCTTGTTTTTTAAGTACTCGCAACACTGAACAATGGTAGAGCCTGTGCGAACCATATCGTCTAAAATAATAACTTCCTTGCCTGTAAGGTAACCTATATCAACTTCGCTGGCTGGGTTCAATGCTACGCTCACCTCGCGTTCACCTGTCCGCCTTTTGTCTAAAATCACGCGTTTGCAATCGCTAAGGGCAAGCGAATCGCGCACCCTGTTGCCAAAGGGTGCAGCACCTTTATCCGGCGAAACGATTACCAGATTGTCGCCGTTTTTGCCGGTTTGCACAAAGTCGGAGGTTTTTATATAATGAGCGTAAATTTCCGCAGGAACAAGGTTGTGGAACTCTCCTTCAAAAATATCTCTAAAAAGAATCTCAACGTTTACGGAGTGATTGTGAACCGTTATAACGGTATCGACCCCCGATTCTTTTAAAAGTTTTGCGTAGAGCAAGGAGGTGAACGCTTGTCCGTCGAATTTTTTTAAGTCTGTGATGTCTCTGTCTTTTTCAATATCGCCAAAGCGATATGCACCTCTGTCTTGTGCGGAGTAAAATAAATCCGGTTCGATTAAAATTACTTTTTTAGCCCCGTTATCTTTTGCCGCCCTTGCTAAAATCATATTGCGCATGGCACAATCGTTTCTGCTTCTCGTGGATAGCGAAACAGAGCATATAATAACGATTTTATCTTCCAAATAGCAACCTACTCGCTCAAGGTCTTCTATATCAGAGATATAACGAGGACAAAACTCGCTATTAGCGTAGGTTTTAAGAGATACTTCGTCTGAAATATCGCCACGCAAACCCAAATACTGCGCCACGTCCATAGCGAAAGAATCGTCCGTAAAGGTTCCTGTTACAACAATACTATCTGACATGGTAATGAATATAGTAAATGACACTGTTGTCCGGTAAGCCAATTACGATAATATTATAAGGATCATATCTGCTAGAGTTGCAACATCAATTGTGGTTTTATTCATGTGAGTGCCTAAAATCTATAAACAATCCCTGCTCCGTTTGGCACAACATAAAATGAAATTTTGCTCTCTTCTTCTTTGCCGTCTTGTAAGCGAGCAAAATTTTTACCCACGGTTCTTCCAACGGCAATGCCAATTAAAGCCCCCGCAACAATATCGGATGCCCAGTGAGCCATCAAAGACATTCCCACGCCTACAAATGTAGCATAAGAATATGCTCCTACTGCGATGGCGGTGTTGTTGGGGTATAATTCCGCCAAAGCTGCTGCCATTGCAAATGCGGTAGCGGTGTGACTGCTAGGCCAGCCGTTAAATGCTCCCCGCCTGTAAAAACCAAACTTAAAATCGTCGCTGTAATCTTCCGTTTTCCCGCTTTCGCCTCTAATATCCGGCGCATGGCGACCTGTGAAAACTTTTATGCCGGAACTTATGGTGAATCCGAGCAATGCTGCCTGCCCAAGAGCAAGGCCTGTTATTTGCAACTCTTTGGACTCTTGGCTTTTGCCATAGTAATAAAAACCAAGTGGGGCTGCAACGGGAACTAAAAAACCTATTAACCCAGACGGCATTCCTACATAAGTTAATTCTTTATTGTTATATGCCATGCGATTCCATTTCCAATCAACGCCGCTCACAATCATTCCATAAGTGGCAAATGTTCCAACCGCATAATTCATTCCGTAATTATGAGCAAAACTTCCCAAAAAATTATACCCTATATTATCAAACATAAGCGAAAACGGAACTTGCTCTTCTTGGGCAAAAACGCTATTTGTAAAACAAGAAAAAAAAATAAGAAAGAGAAGGGGCTCTTTTTTAATCATATTCTTAAATTAAATTAATAAGAACAATTCAGTTGAGTCTTTTTGTTTTTTATGGGATAAAAGGAAAGTTTTGAAGGATAAAAAACAATTTTCTACATTCCTCTGCAATGGCACTCAACTTGTTCCGGTATGTCATCAAGAAGAAGGATTTGCTTATATATTGGAATATATCTTAAAGCAGGGAGAAGCATTTACTACATTACACCCAGAGGCAAAAACAGAAACATGCACATAATCCCCCATACGAATATTGAAACCTTGGCGAACAGGTTCATAGAAGACCTTTTGTCTAAAGAAAACTTTGGTGCA
>LIUH01000048.1:0-15700 GCA_001462225.1 Fibrobacteria bacterium GUT31
TTTTCGGGCGTGAGTCCTGCGGGCTTTCTTTTGAGGAAATTGAACTGTGCGGTGTTCAGTGCGAAATACCCGTTGCGGGGCAGATGAGCATAAACTTATCCCATGCGGTAAGCGTTGCGAGCTATGAGCTTTGCCGTGCCGGTTTGCTGGGCGAGGGTTTGGCTTTCAGGAACAAGCCGCCGATAACGCACAGAAAACCAGCAACGGTAGAGCAATTTGAGAGCGTGGAAAATTTTATTTTTGAAAATTTAACGGACAAGTACAAAAAACTCTCTTGGACAAAGGCTTCAATCCGCACTTGGCTTCAAAAACTAAACCCAAGCCAAGCCGAGCTTTCCGCCCTTTTCGGAATGCTAAGGGCCTTGGCTAAAAAGCCGGCAAGGAGCGGGTAAATTTGTATTTTACCCCTCAAATGAAACCCCTCCTTCTTATAATATTACTGAGCGTTCTAGTTTTTGCTCAGAGCAATGACTTTGAACAGCAAAAAGCCGCCTTGCTTGCGGAAAAAACGGGCTTTGAAAGCGACATAAGAAAGATAGATGCGCAAATTGCCCAAACGGATTCCATCGCAAAAGCGGAAAAAAAGTTCTTCGCAGAGCAAAAAACGCGGCAAAAAGCGGATTTGGAACGCAGACAGGGTGAAATTGGGCAGTTGAACCAAAAACTTTCCGAGCTTTCCGCAGAGATAAATAGGGAAAAAGCCTCTATTGCAAACTCCCAAATTCGGGTTGAAAATACAAACTCAACCCGCAAAGCCTTGACTGCGCGGCTTTTAACATATTGCCGCAAACTGGAGAATTTTATAAAAACCGGTTTGCCCTGGGATATAGAAATCAGGCTTGAAAGAACCTCCGTTTTGTGCCAAGATTTGGAAAATTCCGTGGCAACCCCGGAAGAGGGCTTTGCCCGTTTGCGGGCTATTTACGCAGAAGAAATTCGTTTTGGCGATGAAGTTCAAATGAGCAACCGTGCCATAACCCGCAGCAACGGCGAAGTGATAAACGCAAATGTTCTTCGCATAGGCAACCAGTGGATAGTCTATCAAGACGACGCCGGTCTTTTATACGGTGTTCTCAACCGAAAGGTGGACAAAGACGGCAAATACGAATACATATGGAAAGAGAACCTATCCTTTGAGGAACGCCAAGCCGTAAAAACCGCCATAGATGTGAAACTCTCCCGCAAACCCCCGCAAATGGTTGTTTTGCCGCTGTCTTTTTCTATATTCCACTCTGAACATTAATTCAAAAAGGAAAAGAGGTAATGGCTACCATAACCAAAGAAAAGACTGCCGAGATTATCGCTAGATTAGGAAAAAATCCCAGCGACTCAGGCAATGTACGTTCGCAGATAGGCGTTCTTACGGAACGCATCGCCAATTTAACCGGGCATTGCAGCAAAAACCGCAAAGATGTGCATTCATTGCGCGGCTTGCAGATGCTTGTGTCTAAACGCAAAAGGCTCCTCAAATACTATGCCCGCCAAGACTTGGAAGGCTACCGAGCCTTGCACAAAGAACTCAATTTACGTGGCGGCAATTAAGCCGTTAGGGGAGCATTATGCAAGAATTCAAGATGCTGAAAGCCGAAGAGGCTACTGCTAAATTGCCGAATGGAAGAGAGCTTGTTTTTGAAACAGGCCGTTTGGCTAAACAGGCCGCAGGTTCTGCGGTTGTAAAAATGGGCGATGCCTTTGTGCTGGCCACCGTGTGCTTTGGGCCGGAAAAGGACGCAGATTTCTTTCCGCTTACCGTTGAGTACAGGGAAAAGGCTTATGCCGCCGGCCGTTTGCCGGGTGGTTATAAAAAGAGAGAGCCGCCACCGGGAGACGATGAGACCCTCAGGGCGAGGATCATAGACCGTCCGATTCGCCCCATGTTCCCGGAAGGATTCAACCGCGAAGTGCAGCTGATAGTTCAGGTGCTGAGCTCGGACAGGAATTTTGATGCGGATATCCTCGGAGTTAGCGCTGCAAGCCTCGCCGTGGGGCTCTCCGAGCTTCCCTTTGAGGAGCAGGTTGCCGCTGTGCGGGTTGCCGTTGTTGAAGGCAAACCCGTTATAAATCCCACATTTGCGCAGTTGGATATTTGCGAGCTTGATATGGTGGTTGCCGGCACGGAAAACAGCGTGTGCATGGTTGAGGGCGGGGCTTATGAAGTTTCCGAGCAAACCATGATAGATGCTATTCAAGCGGGGCACGATGCCATTAAAGATTTGTGTAAAGTCCAGACCGAATTGGTTGCCCGTTTGGCAAAACCGAAAATGGTTTTAACCCCAAAAGCGGAAAACGAAAATGCGGTTAAAATTGCAGAAGCGGTTAAAGCCGCAATTTACGATGAATTGCATAAAACGCTTCACACCCCAATGCTGAAAACCGAGCATTACCCTGCAATGGCAGCTCTTGAAGAAAAAGCCCTTGCAAGCGAAGCTGTTATTGCTGTTATCGGCGAAGACGAGACATCAAAAGCCCTTGCTAAGGCGGCATTCAAAGACATTGAACGCGACACCATGCGCAATATGATTTTAGACGAAGGGGTGCGCATAGATGGCCGCAATACTACGGAGATCCGCCCCATTGAAATCCAGCTTGGAGTTTTACCTCGCTCCCACGGCTCGGCAATTTTCCAGCGCGGCGAAACACAAGCGCTTGTGACCTGCACACTCGGCACAAAGAACGATGAACAGCATGTTGAAACCCTGCAAGGCGAAGTGACCAAGAGTTATATGCTCCATTACAACTTCCCTCCATACTCCGTTGGCGAGGTTAAAAAACTCGGCACTTCAAGGCGCGAGATCGGGCACGGGCATTTGGCGGAACGTTCTTTGAATGCGGTGCTGCCTATTCCTGAGGGTTTCCCTTATACAATTCGCATTGTATCGGAAATTATGGAATCCAACGGCTCTTCTTCTATGGCTTCCGTTTGCGGCGGCTCGCTTTCCTTGATGGATGCGGGCGTTCCGATAAGCGGTCCGGTTGCGGGAATTGCGATGGGTTTGATTTCGGAAAAAGGTTCGGTCAATGAGGGCGGAAAAATTGAGATACTCTCCGATATAACCGGCACGGAAGATCATCTCGGCGATATGGATTTCAAGATCACCGGAACGGAAAACGGAATTACCGCTTTCCAGATGGACATCAAAATAAAGGGCATAACTCCCGAGCTTATGGCCAAGGCTCTTGAACAAGCGAAGCAGGGACGTTTGCACATAATCGGCAAAATAAAGGAATCCATTTCCGAGCCGCGTGCAAAGCTTTCAAAGCAAGCTCCAACCATGCTTCAAATGCGCATTCCAACGACCAAGATTCGCGATGTTATAGGCTCCGGCGGAGCGGTGATCAAAAAAATCCAATCCCAGACCGGTTGCAAAGTGAACATCAGCGACGACGGCAATTTGGAAATTGCAGCACCGAGCGCAAAAGCGGGTTCAATGGCAAAGCAGATGATTGAAGAGATAACGAGCGAACCGGAACCGAACAAAATCTATAAAGGAAAGGTGAAATCCATTCAGCCTTTTGGTGCTTTTGTTGAGATTTTGCCGGGCAGAGACGGTCTGATTCACATTTCCGAAATTTCCGAGCAGCGTTTGGAAAAAGTGGAAGACGCTTTGCACATAGGAGACGAAGTCACCGTGCTATGCCTAGGAGTTGACCCCAAAGGCAAGGTTAAGCTTTCAATGAAGGCATTGCTGCAAAAAGCGGAACAGCCTGAATGATAAACCTAATTCTTTGCGGCGGTGCGGGCACAAGGCTTTGGCCATTGAGCCGCACTTTGATGCCCAAACAATTTGTGAAAATTTTCGGTGAGTATTCGCTGTTCCAACGCATTGTGCTTGTGAATAGCAGCTTTTGCCCGGAACAGTGCATAGTTAGCAATGTTGAGCAGTATTTTTTGGCTAAAGAACAGTTACAACAAGTTGGGGCTAACAAGACTTCTTTTATGCTGGAACCCGTTGGCAGAAACACCGCTCCAGCTATTGCCCTCGCGTGTTTGGGGCTACCCGAAGACGAAATTGTTTTGGTTTCTCCCAGCGACCATCTGATTAGAGATGCAGAGAGCTATTCCAAAGCGGTTGCAAGGGCTGCGGAACTTGCCGGAGCCGGCAACCTTGTCACTTTCGGCTTGAAACCAACCGGACCCGAAACCGGCTATGGTTATATAGAAGCAGAAGGGGAGCAGGCGAAAAGATTTGTTGAAAAACCTGATTTGGAAACGGCGAAAAAATACTTGGCAAGCGGCAACTTTTATTGGAACAGCGGCATATTCTGTTTTAAGGCAGGAATATTTTTAGCCGAGTTGAACGAGTATGCACCGACGATGCTAACTGCCTGCAAGGTCGCTTACGAAAAAGCGGCCATGGAAAGCTCCATGGTTCGTATTCGCCACGAAGATATGGCGGAAATTCCGGCGGATTCCATAGACTACGCCGTTATGGAAAAATCAAAAAAGGTCTGCGTTGTTCCATGCTCAATAGGATGGTCGGATTTGGGCAGTTTTGAAAGCCTTTACAGCGAATTGCCCCACGATAAAAACGGAAATACGGAAGACAAACACCACACAGCCATAGACTCAAAAAATAATTTAGTTATGAGTTCAAACAGGCAAATAACCACAATAGATTTGAACGACATGATGGTTGTCGATACAGCCGATGCTCTTTTGGTAGCACCGCTTGCGAGCAGCCAAAAAGTGAAAAAACTGGTTGAAGCCATAAAGGAAAAGCGGCCGGATTTGCTCCACTCTCCGCAAACCGTTACCCGCCCCTGGGGAACTTATACGGTTCTGTACGATTATTCGCATTTCAAGGTAAAGTGCATTTCCGTGAATCCTGGTGCAAGGATTTCCCTGCAAAAACATCTGTATCGCTCGGAACACTGGGTTGTTGTGAGCGGAATGGCAACCGCAACCGTTGGCGAAGAAACGGTTTTTGTTCGCCCAAATGAATCTATTTATATTTCCGCCGGTTCAATTCACCGTTTGCAAAACGAGGGCAAACTGCCTTTGGTGATTGTTGAAGTGCAGGTTGGCCAGTACACCGGCGAAGATGATATTATCAGAGTGGAAGACGATTACAAAAGGCACGAATAGCGAGATTGCATTATGCGCATAGCCATGTTGCTTGCTTTTTTTGCCGCGGTTTTCGCTTTTTCTGCGGAAGATTTTTTTAAAAAGGCAAATGAACTTTACGACGCCGGCAAATATTCGGAAGCGGTTCCCATTTACAGGGCGGCTATAAAAAACGGGCAGCTTGAACCTTACGCTTGGTTCAATTTGGGGAATACGCTTGTGCATTTAAAGCAAAACCACGTTGCAATACACGCATATAAAAGGGCAGCGGAGCTTGTGCCCGATTTCGCAAAACCCTGGATGCTTTTAGGCGATATTTCTTATTCATACGGAGATTACGGACAAGCCGTAGCTTATTACGGCAGAGCGGTGGAACTCGGCGAAAAAAACGAGCATTTGAATTATGCAATGGCCTCTGCATATTTAAACTTAAAGGCTTATGTTTTGGCAGAGAGATATTTTGAGCAGACCTTAAACGAAAATCCGGACAGGCAGGAGGCGTGGCTGGGACTTGCGGAATGCGCTCGCCAAACCGGAGACTTTCAGCTAGCGGCGGAAGTTTTGCAAAAAGCCTTGCAAAAAAGCGTTAATGTTTCTCCCGACTTATACTACACTTTGTCTTATTATTACCTACAGCAGGATTCACTCAAAGCCGCTATCCGTTCTATGGAAAACGGTTTGTATTTGGACGGCAAAAATTCCAGTGCACGCAGGTACTTATCCGGGCTTTATGAAAAAAGCAACTCGCTCTGGATGGCTATTTGGACTTTGGAGCAGGGAATTAATATGGGGAGTGGCATTGCGGAGTTGGAAATGGATTTGGCAGAAATATATTTTAAGCAAAAAAGATTGAGCGAAGCGTTGGAACACTACCAAAAAGCGATGAAGGCGGGGAGTGTCACTGCGCGAATAGGCATAGAAAACGTCGGCCATGCCTTTTACAACCAAGGCGACAGCTTGCAAGCAGAAGCAGCGTATAAAGCTCTGAGATAAAACTACTCCCCACTCACTGCTTTAGTTTCTTGCGCTTTCGGCACTTTTGATTTTTCCATAGCCATGGCAACGTATGAGCATAAATTGCCTGTGTCGGGGAAGCGTTTTGCGTGTAATCTTATGATAAAAACTTTGCGCGGTGTTTTAGAACCCTGAAGGAGAACTTCAAAATTATCTCTTGATGCCCATATAACGCCATCCCAATCATCTTCGTAGCACTGAGTTGTTTCTACGGCAACGCCTTCGCCTAAAATTCCGGTTTCCTTTCTCAAAAAATGCCTGAATAAATCCTGAATATAATCGTAGGAGTCTGAGCGCGTGGAATCTATGATAATGGAACGGGTCGCGTAAAATTTCTTTTTCGAGTCAAAAAAAACCGTATTGTTGTAGATAAATGGTCCGAGTTTATATTTTTCCGCAAATGTTTTGTCGTCTATCCTTTTATATCTGGTGATTGAGTATTTTGAAAAAAAATCTTTGAATGTTGCACCGTAGTGCACTAGGTAACGGCCAAGGTCATCATAGTCAAAGCTCTCGTTTTCGCGCAAAGCGGCATACGTTTTGGCAAGCGAGTCGGCTAAATTTTTATTGCTCTGCTGTGGCTGCACAAACTTAGGCAATTCCTCAACCGCTTCGTCTAAAAGTTTTCTTATATTCGGGTATTCAAAATCTTGCGCATAAATTTCCGAGAATTGCTGGCGGGCTTCTTTCATTAAACGAGCTTTGAGGTAAACTCTCCCAAGGGCTTCGCGAAGCGGCAAATTTTCGGGGTATTCTTCGATTAAAGGCAAAAGGATTTTCGCCGTTTCATTCGCATTGTCTTTTAAGGACACTCCGCCTCCGGCGGCGGTGGTTACCGCACCTGCCACCGGAGGCGTTTTTTCGCCTAGGGTGGCCATGGCACTCAGAGCATCTGCATCGTCCGGTTTCAGGGCAAGTATCTTTTTGTAATCAATTTGTGCTTGCTCAAAGTCTCTGGAATATTCGCTTAAATAACCGTGCAAAAGCAATAGTCCGGTTTGCGAAGGAAATCTCGGCAAAGCATAATTCACAAGCTCTGAGCATTCGTCCAAGCTACCCGTTTTATGCAAGGCAAAGGCCAAGTTCACATAAGCTCTGGTGTCTGCGCCGGCGGATATTGAAATTGCAGCTTTAGCTTCTTCTATCGCTTTTGCCGGTTGCCCGGCTTTCAAGAGCAAGTCTGCATATCTGAGTCTAGCCTCAGAAAAAGCGGGGGACTTTGCTGCAAGTTCGGCGGCCATATCCAAGGCATTATTCAAATTTCCTTCATGTTCTCTGGTAAAAGTCAAAAGCAATTGAACCCATACGGAACCCGGCATTTGCAATGCTAAATTTTCAATCAAATTCTTAGTTTGAGCTATTTTTTCCGCAGAAACGGAATCTTCCGATATAATGGAATAAGCCTTTCCAAAGAGGGCTGCCGGCATATTAGGGTATTTCAATAAAATGGTTTCATAATTATCCTGCGCTGCCCGGAACGCACCGGCCATTCGCAAATCATTTGCACGTCGCAAATCCGCCTCAACCGAGGCAGACGCAGAAGGGAACTTTGCCTTTTCGCCGATTGGTATTTTTGTGCCGGCCTGCAACCCAAAAGGCACAGACGAAACGGTTATGGCTCTGCCGGAAAAAACAAACCACGCCGCAACAGCCAGCAAAAACACAAGAACAGCTATTATTGAATATCTTTTCAAAGTGGTATTAAAATACAAACTTTACTAAATTTACTTCGGGCGGACTTACTATATTTCCCTTAACGTTCAGCGGGATTTGAAAATTGCCATGAATAAATCGGAAGCTTTGGATATTTTAAAAAAAATACAGGCAGGAGAAATCTCGCCCGAAGATGCGCTATTGAAATTGCGCGTTGAGCCTTTTGAGGATTTGGGCTATGCCAAAGTTGACCATCACCGCGAACTGAGGCGCGGCGTTCCGGAGGTGATATACGGAGCTAAAAAAACACCCGAACAGATAACCGGCATTGCAAGCGCCATGCTGGATAAAGGGCAGCAATTGATTTTAATAACCGGATTACCACCTGATGTAGCCGAATCCGTAGAGAAAAACCTTCCGTTAAAATATTATAAAGTCGCGCAGATTGGCATAATAGGCGAAATGCCAAAACCAAACGGCATAGGAAAAATTGTTATTGCAACCGGTGGCACAAGCGATATGCCGGTAGCAGAAGAGGCCGCGCTCACAGCAGAGGCTCTCGGCAATGAAGTTGTTCGTTTATACGATGTAGGCGTAGCCGGATTTCACAGGCTTCTTTCCAAACTTGAAGTTATTATGGACGCGCAAGTCATTATTTCGATAGCCGGGATGGAAGGTGCGCTCACAAGCGTTATAGCCGGCTTTGCAGCTTGCCCTGTTATAGGCGTTCCGACCAGCGTGGGATACGGGGCTTCATTTGGCGGGGTGTCTGCTCTGCTTTCAATGCTAAATTCATGCTCCGGAGGCGTGAGCGTTGTTAATATAGACAACGGATTCGGAGCAGGTTACTTGGCAAGCATAATAAACCATCAGAGGAGGTAATCAAGTGAAAACTCTTTATTTGGAATGCAATATGGGTGCTGCAGGCGATATGCTCATGGCAGCCCTGTTGGAACTGCATAATGCCCCAAAAGACTTTTTGAATAGGCTAAACGGCATTGGCATCCCGGATGTGACCATAGCATCCGAGTCGGCTGTAAAATGCGGTATAACCGGGACGCAGATAAACGTCAAAATCAAGCTTCATCATCACCACAACGATTACCACAATATCGGAGATATAATAGAACATCTGAAAATCTCTGATGCCGTAAAAAAGAATGCGCTTGAGGTTTACAAAATAATAGCCGATGCCGAAAGCCACGTGCACAGAGTGCCGGTGAATCAAATCCATTTTCATGAAGTGGGGGAGATGGATGCTATTGCCGATATTATAGGTGTCTGTATGCTTATGGAAGAACTTGCCCCCGAACAGGTTTTGGCTTCCCCGATAAATGTGGGCAGCGGGCAAGTCCGCTGCGCTCACGGCATTTTACCCGTTCCGGCTCCGGCCACTGCGCACATTCTGCAAAACGTGCCTATATACAACGATGAAATCGAAAGCGAGCTATGCACCCCAACAGGTGCGGCTTTGCTAAAATATTTTGCGAAGAAATTTTGCAAAATGCCGGTGCTAACGGTAGGGTTGCTCGGATATGGCCTCGGTAAAAAGAATTTTGAAAAAGCTAATTGCGTACGTGCATATCTCGGAAATACCGGTGAAGTTAACGAAGAAATTACGGAATTTATCTGCAATCTGGACGACATGACACCCGAAGCGGTAGCCTTTGCGCAACAGCTTTTATTGCAAGAAGGCGCGCTTGATGTATATACTACGCCCATATCCATGAAAAAAGGCCGCCCCGGATTGATGTTTGCCTGCATGTGCAACGCAGAGACAAAAGATAAAATGCTATCGCTCATTTTCAAGCACACAACCACGCTGGGCATCAGGGAATACACCAGCCGCAGATACGCTTTGCAAAAAGAGCAAAGAGAAGTTCAAACGAAATTCGGACCCGTAAATATAAAAACATCCCGCGGTTTCGGAGTGGCAAAATCCAAACCCGAATATGAGGACATTGCCGGAATTGCAAGGGAAAACGGAATGTCCATTCAAGAGGTATTAGGAGATTTTTGCCATGCGGATGAAAGGACTTGAACCTTCATGCTATTGCTAGCACTAGAACCTGAATCTAGCGTGTCTACCAATTCCACCACATCCGCTAACTACGGCTAAATATAGAAAATTTTTTCTACATTCTCGTTAACCATGCTCACCTTTCTTCATGTTTCCAAAACCTATCCGGGCGGCGTTGCCGCCCTCTCAAGTGTGAATTTGAAAATAAGCAAAGGCGAATTTGTGTTCTTAACCGGAGCAAGCGGGGCAGGCAAAACAACGCTTTTAAAAATGATTTACATGGACGAATTTCCGGACAAAAAAAGCAACGGGCAGGTTTTGGCAGACTTTGGAACCGAACACTTTGACAGCAAAAAAATATCATTGAGGCGGGTGCAGGCACTGAGACGAAAAATCGGAATAGTATTCCAGGATTTTAAATTGCTCTCGGACAGAACGGTTTTTGAAAATGTTGCGCTTTCGCTTTTGGTTTCTACCGATTATTCGCAAACGGAAATTAAAAAACGTGTTTTGGAAACTCTTAGCGTTGTAGGTATTCTGCAAAAGAGAAATTCTATGCCTGCGGAGCTTTCCGGCGGTGAGCAGCAAAGAGCGGCCATTGCCCGAGCCATGATTCATAGTCCTTATCTTCTGATAGCAGATGAGCCTACCGGCAACCTTGACCCCGAAAATGCAAACGAGGTTTTTAAAATTTTCCAAAAAATAAATGCCGGCGGCACGGCGGTGATAATGGCAACGCATAATCCTGCATTTTACCGAGATACTCCGTATAGGCATTTGGTTATGAAACAAGGCGTTCTACAGAGAGTTGAGAGTTGAGAGTTGAGAGTTATATTGTTTTAGAACCGACGTCGCATTTTAGCGGTGCGGTGCGGGTTCCGGGGTCTAAAAGCATTTCCAATAGGGTGCTGCTGATGGCGGCTTTGGCAGAGGGGGAGAGTGAGTTTTTCGGCATTTTGGAAAGCGATGATACTAGGTATATGAGAGACGCTTTGGAAAAAATTGGCAAGGCTGCAGGTGCGGATTTGTTTTTGGGCAATTCGGGAACAGCTATGCGTTCTTTGACTGCGGTTTTGTGTTTGGGAACCGGTAAATATATTTTGCGCGGCGAACCCAGAATGCACGAAAGACCCATAAAAGACCTAGTAGATGCGTTGCGGACTTTGGGTGCAAACATCGAATACCTGGAGAATGACGGTTACCCACCGCTGAAGATAAAAGCCAATGGGCTTACCGGCGGAGAGGTTCGCATAAAAGGAAATATATCCAGCCAGTTTTTATCTGCGCTTTTAATAGCCGCTCCGTATTGCAAAGAACCATTGGAGATAATTGTGGATGGAGAATTAATATCAAAGCCATACGTTTATATGACAATTCGTTTAATGGAAAAATTCGGGATAAAAGTTGAAAATAACGATTATAAAAGTTTCAAAGCAGAGAAGGGGGTTTACAAAGCACAGAGTTTGGAAATAGAGGGAGATGCCTCCTCTGCGAGTTATTTTTGGGCGGGTGCGGCAATAACAAGGGGAAATGTGATTGTAAAAGGCATTGAAAAAGACAGTTTGCAAGGCGATGTAAAATTCTTGGAAGTGCTGGAAAAAATGGGGTCGGAATTAACCGGAATTACAATAGATGCCACTCTTTTCCCCGATGCGGCTATGACAATTTGCCCCGTTGCCTGCTATGCAAAGGGTAAAACAAGGATTACCGGCATAGCGAGCTGGAAGGTAAAGGAAACCGATAGAATTTCCGCTATGGCAAACGAACTTCGCAAAGTAGGAGCAGAGGTGGTTACCGGCGATGATTTTATAGAGCTTACTCCGCCCGAAGTTATAAAACCTGCTGCAATAGAAACCTATAACGACCATAGAATGGCTATGTGCTTCAGTCTGCTTTCCTTGAATTCACCAAACAAAAAAGGCGCAGAAATCACAATTTTAAATCCCTCATGCGTAAATAAAACATTTCCCGAATACTTTAAGGAATTTAAGAGATTAACCGGAAGTCCCCATTAACATTTGCAGTATTTTCCCTGCCTTTTTTCCCACCGTTTTCTCCAGTATTTTTTCCGCAGAACCGGGCGGAATATCACGGGTTTCGTCAAAATCTATGTCTATTGCATCTTGACCGGGTTTTAAGGCGATATAAGCTTTGCCTTTTATTCTGCATCGCTTTACATTCAGCAAAGCCGGAAGATTGAGGAGATTCACTTCCATTGCGCCGGAAAAACTCACTTGGCTGTTCCCGGGCGAGAGCCACTTCGATTTTTGCAGACTGAGCGGGATTTCAAAAAGTGAGTCCAAATGAACAAGCCCGTTCAAATCCTGAATGAATAAAGAATCTTTGCCTTTATTGCCGGCATTCAAAATAATGTTGAATTTCAATGAATCACCTGTGAAGGAATCTAATTGAAAACTATGAAACGTAAATTTGCATTTTTTTAAAATATTTGCGGCCTGTATTTTTTTTGAAACGGAGCAAGAGAGAGCTATGAGTACAAGCCCTAAACAAATTACTATTTTTACCCTTATGTTTAAATTTCTCATAGCCAAAACTCAAAATTTGCGAATATCTTTTGAATTTACAAAATTCACAGCGATAGTGTTGCTTTTTGCAGGGGCTAGCTTTGCCGCTATAAACGTAAACACCGCCGAAAATGCGGAAATCGCCGATTTTATAAAAAACGAAAGCGAGAAAATTCTGCAAGTGCCGGATACTCTTGTTTTAAATCTGAATTTTCAAACGGCAAAAGACCGGCATAGCCGTGCGGGAATTTTGTTTTTTGTAGGAGAGCGGGAAGTTTCAATTAAGGCGGATTACACTTTGGATTTACGAGATCAGCAACTCAAAGGAACCTTGCAGGCGGATACCTCTTGGTCCACAGGTTACTGCGGAATGATTGAATGCCAAACCGAGCCAATGCCGGCGAAGCAGAGAATAGAAGTTTTGAAAGCGTTGGTTTCAAGGCTTTTAACGGAGTTGAACGGCAGATTTAGCGGAATTTTTGCCGTTGATAAAGTTACGGATTCGATTCAAGCCCCGGCTGCAGATTCAATTTTATAGATAGCACACACTCGAAGTTTACTATATTAGCCTCATGTGTCTTACAAACGGAAAGGTTGATTCCAGGCTTGGGGTTATAGCTTGCATATTCGGAACGATTTTCGGCATTTTTGCCATCATTATGGTGTGCACCGTTTTTATTGCCAAAGGCAGTTATTCGGTTCTTGTAGATTCAAGCAATGTAATTTTGTACCAAGCCGATAGCAACCTCTATGTGTTGGTTCCCCTGGAGAATTATTATAAAGGCTTTAGCAATACCATAAAGTTAATGGCCGGATTATGTTTAGCGTGCTGCTTGCTGCTGAGTTTTCTTTTGATTAAATTGAACACAAAAATTCGGCCGGTTAACGAAAGCAAAGAATTATCCCCCGTAATTCCGCAAATAGCCAAAGACTCGGTATCTATAGTGGAAGATGTTGCAAATAAATCGGAGCAGTCCGGGGGCAGCGCGGAGCAGCTTATAGGAGCAAGCGTTTTGATAGTAGATGATGTTGCCGTGAATTTGGAGGTTATGAAAAGGTTTTTAGAACCGTATAATTTACGCATAGAAACAGCGGACAGCGGGCAGCAGGCTATCGATTTGATAATAGACGGCAATAAGTACGATATTATATTTATGGATCACATGATGCCGGATATGGATGGCATAGAGGCAACCAGAATAATAAGAAATCTGAACAATGATTATGTTAAAAATGTTCCCATAGTTGCGTTTACGGCTAACGCAATGCTGGATAGCAATAAAATGTTTTTAGAAAACGGTTTTGACGGTATCATATCAAAGCCTATAGATATTCACAAACTGGATGAATGCTTAAACAAATTTGTAAATGCTATTAACGTGGAGTGAGGTGATATGCCGTTTTTATTGGAAACAAAAAAATTATCCAAGGTTTATAGAGAAACCGTGGGTGCTCTTGAAATTTTAAAAAATGTGGATTTCAAGCTTAACAAGGGTTGCATAGCCGTGTTAACCGGTGCCAGCGGTTCCGGCAAATCCACTTTTTTGAATATAGTGGGAGCATTGGATAAACCTACCGGCGGTTCGATTTTTTTTGAAGGCAGGGAGTTGTCCAAATTTTCTAGGAGTGAAATAAATGTATTTCATCGCAAAAATTTGGGTTTCATGTTCCAGTTCCACCATTTGCTTTCCGAATTCACCGCCTTTGAGAATGTGCTTATGCCCGCTAGAATAGACAAGCGTGATGAGGGCGAAAGTCGTAAAATGGCGTTTGAACTTCTAGATGCCGTAGGGCTTTCGGCGCGGCTGACTCATTTGCCCCGCGAACTTTCCGGCGGTGAACGCCAGCGGGTTGCCCTTGCCAGAGCTTTGATGAACAGACCCAGCTTGATTATAGCCGATGAGCCGAGCGGAAATCTGGACGAGAAAAACGCTCAAATGCTCAAGTCGCTGATTTTAGACCTTAATAAAAGGTACAATCAGGCTTTTTTAATAGCAACCCATGATATGGACCTGGCGGAAATCGCCACGCACAGGTGGATAGTGGCACACGGGTTTATAACGAATTAGGTTATGCTCCGTGTATCTATAGGTTTGTAATGCCTTAAACTTTCTCCGATGTAAATTTGGCGCGGGCGGTAGATTTTCTGCTTAGGGTTATCGTGGATTTCTTTCCAATTGGCAATCCACCCCGGTGTGCGGCCAATGGCAAACATAACCGTGAACATATTCAGCGGAATGCCAATGGCTTTTAAGATTATGCCGGAATAAAAGTCCACATTCGGGTATAGCTTGCGTTGAATAAAATAATCATCGTGCAGAGCTATGTCTGCAAGTTCTTGGGCTATATTCAAAAGATCGTCGCTTTGTCCTTGTTTTTGCAAAATTTTGTGGGCAATGTCGCGAAGAATTTTGGAACGCGGGTCAAAATTTTTATATACCCTATGCCCAAAACCCATCAGTTTAATTCCGTTTTCCTTGCGCTTGACTTTTTCTACGAAATCTTTGACGGAGCAATGCGTTTTGCGAATATCTTCCAGCATTTCCACAACCGCTTGGTTAGCCCCTCCGTGCAGATGCCCCCACAAGGCGCACACACCCGCCGAAACGCTTGCAAATAAATTTGCGCCGCCGCTTGCAACCATGCGAACCGTGCTTGTGCTGCAGTTTTGCTCGTGGTCTGCATGCAGAATTAAAATGAGGTTCAGCGCTTTTATTATATCCGGGTCTGCTATGTAAGGTCGGTTGGGCAAAGAAAACATCATGTGCAAAAAGTTTTGCACATATCCGTATTCGGGAATGGCATACATAATGGGCCTGCCGATGCTCATTTTATATGCTGCAGCTGCTATTGTACGAACCTTTGAAATTAGCCTTGCTGCGGCTTCTTCAAAATCCGCATCGTTCATGTTGGTCAATAAATCGTGGTAGTAGCAGCTTATTGAGTTTATCATTGCGCTTAAAATAGCCATTGGCGGAGCGTCAATCGGGAAGCCGTCGTAGTGGTGCCTTAAACCCTCGTGCAAAAGCTCGTGTTCCGTTAAAAGCATGGAAAAATGGCGAAGTTCGCTTGATGTCGGGAGCCTGCCCCAGATAATTGTCCATGCCGTTTCTACAAAGGTGCTTTTTTCTGCAAGTTCTTCAATGGGGTAGCCTCGGTAGCGCAAAATGCCTTTGTCCCCGTCTATATAGGTGATTGCGCTTGTACAACTGCCGGTGTTTGAAAAACCGTCGTCAAGCGTGATGTAGCCGCTTTGATCCCTTAGCTTAGATATGTCCACCGCAAGCTCATTTTGAGTTCCTTTTACCACAGGCAAAAGATATTCCTTGCCCTCTATGTTTAGTTTCGCTGCATTCATTTAAAATTTCCTCGCTAAAATTCCCGTGGTATTAATATAGAAAACGCTGATTAACTCGCTTGGGT
>LIUH01000048.1:15929-24629 GCA_001462225.1 Fibrobacteria bacterium GUT31
ACCCCAAACCCAAACATTGAGTTAACCATTACTTATTGCTGCTTTATTCACTCGGCCAGAGCCTCGCTCACCCCTGCGGGGCCAGCCTTTGGCTGTTAAAAATTTCCTAACAATGCCTTGACAGGCACGGAAATTTTTTCTATATTTATACACATGATTATGTATAATGCCCAAAATAAAGCAAAAGGAGCTTGCGGTGCAGGCAAAGCCTTGCACTCCTGACCTGACTTTTGACATTTGTCATAAAAAGCTTAATATACGCATTTTCCCTAAACAAAGAGGTTCGTTATGAACAAGTTCAGGATAATGGTTAAAACCATGTTCCTTGCCTCGGCTTTTGCTGTAAACGCATTTGCGCAAGATGAACTCTCGGAAAACGTGCCGTCTATGCATACGGAGCCTGCCACTAGCTACATTGTTGCTGACACTTCGGCTGTCCCGCCGGATACTACTGCACTTTTAGTCGCACAGGATTCCATGCCTCCTGCCGCCACCGCACTGGCAGCCAATCAGGAGTGCTCATACAAACTGAACATCAACGAGATTGTTTCCAAGATTCAGAGCAGCTTTCTCCCGCAGTTGAAAGACTGTTCCGTCACCCTAGCCAAGGATATGGCTTTGGCTATGTCTCCCTTTGGCAAGAAGGGTGCGGCACCGGAGCCTGTGTCGTTTATGAAGGAATGTACGATTGGTGGCATCAAGAAGAAATTGCCGGATGGTGCGGAGGAGTATTTGAAGCCGATTGAGAAATTTTTGCAGAATGTTATGAATGCGGCTTCTGCTGCTGGCGGCGGTTTGGATGTTAAAAAACTTTCTAGTGCGATTGCTGGGCTGAATGTGAATGAACTTATAAATGAGTTAAAGACTAAGGCGGCTAATGATGAGTGCGTGGTGAATGAGCCTTACGAGCGGGAAGAGAAATATGATGATGGCAAGGGCGATTCGAGTGGCGAGGAAAGCAGGAAAGTGCTGTCGCCGGGGTTCAGGGCTGGCTTGAATCTTTCGCACCTATATGCAGATTATAAAGGAGCCAAGGGTTCTTATAATTCCACTTTGGGGTTTCAATTGGGTTGGGTTCTTGATATAGCTACAAACGAATGGCTTCATATTCAGCCCGGCGTTATGTATATCCAAAAAGGAATGGAAGAGAGTCGCAGCAACAGCACCTTGACTTTGCATTACATTGAGATTCCTGTGTTGCTTTCGCTTAAGCTTTCTGTGCTTAGGATTAATGCTGGTCCATACCTTGATATATGTTTATCCACAGACTTGGATACTTCCATTGAAGATCCCAGTATTTTTGGTTCTGCGGATTTTAAGAGCAATGACGTTGGTTTAAGCGTGGGCGTGGGTTTTGATATTGGCATGTTTTATATAGATATGTTTTATGACTATGGCTTTGTTAGTTTGAGTAATAGAAAGGATTATGAATTTTACAATCGTACGCTTGGCTTCAACCTTGGGGTAAATCTATGAAGAAGTTGCTGTTTTCTGTAGGCTTTGTTTTGGTGATTTTTGGTTGTGGTGGTGACGATGCTGATATGCCTTGTTTGTTCTGCACTTATTGTGGTTCACGGGCGTATGATGCTGAAAAGGAGTTTTGCTTTGGTAGCACTTTATATTCATGTGGGGGCAGAGGTTACGATCCCTCAACGAATTTCTGCTCGGGTAGCACGATATATTCAAAGTGTGGGGGTAGTGATTACGATCCTTCAACGAATTTCTGTTCCGGCGGCATGTTATATTCATGTGGGGGCAGAGGTTACGATCCTTCAACGAATTTCTGTTCCAGCGGCATGTTATATTCATGTGGGGGCAGAGGTTACGATCCTTTAACACATTTCTGCTCCGGCGGCACGATTTATTTAAAATGCGAGGGTAGCGTAGTATACACTCCCGGAGCGGAGGCTTGTTGCGGTAGTAACAAATACACCTTGGCAACGCAAATATGCGAAAATAACATTGTGAAAACGCAATGCGGCAGCGGTTGGTATAATACAATAACGCACTTCTGCTACAACAACAATGCTGTTGAAAAATGCGGAACGAGAACGGAAATTTTTAATCCCGCCTTATATGAATGCAGAGATGTCACCAAGATATATTTGAAAACACCTATAGATTATGAGGGGGAGAGTTATGAGGCGGTATTGATAGGTACACAAACTTGGCTTGCAAGGAATTTGAATTATGATGTGCCAAATAATGTTACTGATGTGTGCTATGATAACAATCCTGACAATTGTGTCACCTACGGTCGTTTGTACAATTGGGCAACGGCAATGGCTTTACCTAGCGATTGCAACAATAGTACTTGCTCAAGCCAGATACAGTCAAAGCATCGTGGTATTTGTCCTGAAGGTTGGCATATACCGAGCAATGCGGATTGGGATAGATTGTATAGTTCTGTAAGCGATAAAAACACAGCAGGCAAACATTTGAAGGCCGCAAGCGGTTGGAACAGTGGCTGCAATGGCACGGACCTGTTCGGTTTTTCGGCTCTCCCAGGCGGCGAAACCTTTTCGGAAGTTGGTTTCTATGGTGTCGGCGGCTCTGGCCTCTGGCATAGTGCTTCTGAGGACCGTAACAACGATCGTGACGGCTCCAACTATAGCTGTAATATGTTCTGTGAAAGCGAGTATGCGGGTTGTTTCAGTAATTTCTATAAAAGTGCCTTTATTAGTGTTCGTTGTCTCCAAGACTAGGCAGTTGAGGGGCAAAAATGGTGAAAAATAAATTTGAGGAGAATCAAATGCTTGAATTGAAAAACATACATAAATCCTTCGGTGATGTCCAGGTTTTGGATGGAGTGAGTCTACGTTTGGAAAAAGGGTTTGTGTATACGCTTATGGGCGGTAATGGGTCAGGCAAAACGACTTTAATCAATATCATATCCGGTTTTATGAAACCTGATGAAGGTAGCGTAGAATTGAAAGGGAAGAAAATAATTCAGTTTTTGCCTTTTCAGGTGAATCGATTGGGTATTGGGCGAACATTTCAGGATTTGCGACTCGCTACACAAATGACTGTTTACGAGAATATCTTGTTGGCGTTGGAAAAAAGAAAATTTGCCTACCCAAATAAAGAACAACGGCAACGTGTGGATGAAATTTTAGAAACAGTTTCCCTTTCGGAAAAACGAAACGAATTGGCAGGTGAAATTTCTTACGGGCAACAGAAATTGTTGACCATCGGTTGTTGCATAGCCAACAATGCTGATATGCTTTTGATTGATGAACCAGTTGCCGGAATTGACAAGGATAACCGATTGAAAATTATCCAATTGATTAAGCAGTTAAAGCAAGAAGGAAAAACCATATTGCAGATTGAACACCATCCCGACTACATCAAAGAAACAAGCGATTATGTTTTGCAAATGGAAAAAGGAGTTTTATGCTGAGAGTAGAACACATAACCACCGGATATGGTAAAAAACAGGTATTGACCGATGTTTCTTTTTCTGTGGAAAAAGGCGACGTTATTTTGCTTAGTGGTGGTAATGGTTCCGGCAAAAGTACCGTGTTGAAAATCATATACGGTTTGCTGAAGCCGTGGGCGGATGTACGGGAAGGGAAGATTATTTTTGAAGGTAAAGAAATAACTGCTTTGCAGGTTTCAAAGATGATACAGCAGGGCATTGCGTATATGCCGCAGAAAAAGAATGTTTTTGAGGATTTTACTGTAGAAGAAAATCTGTCTGTTTCAGCGGGAATTTATCCGAAAGCGGAGGCTAAAGAACGGGCGGAGAATGTGTTTGAGATTTTGCCTAAGTTGAAGACTATGCGGAAGCGGACACCTTTTCATCTCAGCGGTGGGGAAAAGCAGCTTTTGGCCTTTGGGAATGTGCTGATCCACTCGCCAAAGTTAGTTTTGCTTGATGAGCCGTTTGCGGGTGTGGATGCTGAGAATTCGGAGGTTTTTTCTAATTGTATTGCTGATTTGAAAATGAAAAATGTGACGTTTATAATTATTGAACATAAGAAGCAATTGTTGGGAAGAATTGTAACCAAAGAACTCGAATTAGAGTTAGGAGAAATCAAAAATGAAAAGAACTAAAATTCTTTTGATGGCAATGGTGGCATTGTCGTTTGTATTTTGTTCGTGCCAAGAGAAGCGGGACGAAATTAAAATTGGGGCAGTGCTTCCTTTGACAGGGAATCTAGCACAATTAGGCGAATCCGGCAAAACAGGCCTTTCGCTTGCTGAAGAATACATCAACAGCAAGTATGATAACAAAAAGATTAAAATTCTTTTTGAGGATGGAAAAGCGAATCCAACAGCATCAATAAATGCCATTAATAAATTGATAACTCTTGACAAAATTGATATTGTATTCTCAATAATCAGTGCGGTAGAGTTGTCGATAGTCCCAATACAAGAGAAAGAACGTTTCTTGATGTTTTCGCATTCCTCACACCCGCAGTTAAGCGGCATAAACGATTTGTTTTTCAGACAATCTCAAACGGTACAACAAGAATCTGATTTTATTTTATCAAATATTGACAGTGCTGCAACTCTAACTATATGTTATATGAACGATGATTACGGTGTTGCTTTTGAAAAGGAAATGCAAAACAAGGTTCAGCCGAATCGAATAAAATCCGTTATTTCTTTCTTGCCTTCTGAATCTAATTTTGCGACAATAGCAAAAAAGGCAATAGATGCTAAATCGGATAAAATAGTTATAAGCGCAGGAGGAAAAAATATTGCTGACCTAGTTAAAAAACTGCGTGAACAAAATTATAGCGGTGAAATAATAACAGCTCTGGCATACATTGTTTCAGGTGCAAGCAATTCTACAAAAGATATTCAAAATCTGACAATGGTAAATTTAAAAAAAGTAACTATGGAAAAAGAATTTGAAGAATATGTTAAGGCGTATGAAAAAAAGACAGGGAAAAAAATCGGAACAGTAGAATTGATGTTTTTTACTAGTGCTTGGATTGTTTATTCAAATAGTCTGAATGGTAATGCTCCTCAGCAAATATCTGCTGAAATTAAAAAGCATACAACTCAAAATATCTTAGGAAGTACCGTAACAATAAGCCCTACAAATGATATTCTAATGGAATTGGAGGTTATAAGACAATGAAAAAAGAAATACGAGACATTTTTTTCTCTTTAGTCAAAGAGAATGATTTTCAAATGGTAAAGCCGAGTAATTTGGTATCCAAATACTTCAAAGGTGAGTTTAATTTGAGCGGTGGACATAGCCATCTTATTCCAGCTATTTTAAATCCTGAGAAACTGGACAAAGACGATATTGCCGTCATTGACCAGTGCGTAAGAAAAGTAGATGCTGATATTGTAGGGATTAGCAATGTACATCTTTTGCTTTTTGAAATGGGTGTATGGGGCAGTTTTGGCTACATTGAGGATAAAAAGCAAGAAGAATTTCGCTTGTTATCAATATTGTTGAATTTTCTAAACCGATGCAGTATAGATAAAGATTCTTTGTATTTTACAATTTGTGCAGGCGGGCAATATTCAGACAAATTAATGTTGCCTGACGATGACTCTTACGAAATCTTATCTTCTTTAGGTATAGAATCAAGCCATATATTCAAAACCACTGGGCGAAGAAATTTTATGTTTAGCCGCGGAACAGATAGGTTAGCAGGTTATAACATTGAAATATTTTTCAGAAAAGACAACCAATTTATTGAAATCGGATCTTTCAATATATACCAATACTTGAACAAACTCACTCATTTAGAAAAAACGACTAATATGGGAATAGGTTGCGGAGTTGGTATTGAAAGAGTTGAATTTATCATAAATGGATACAATAGCGTATATGATTTAAGTTTTTTCCAAATAGTAAAAGAAGGAGTTAAGAAGATATTGAATATATCTGATGACTCTTTGAATATCATTTCGGATAAAATATATAGGAGTACAGAATTATCAAAAACTCTTGTTTTTTTGATAAATGATAATCAAGGATTGGATAAAACGCCGCAAGGAAAAGCTATGAAAAGTTACTTAGCAAAAATAAAATCGGAACTTAATTTTTTGGCTATTCCCGTTAGGGAATTTGTGAATTTATTAAAGGAAAATATGGGTAAATCTTATAGTAATTATCAAATACTAGGTGAAGCATTTGATATCTTATTTAACGAATTAAACAAAGAGTAATATGAAGGAATATTTATCTAGATTAAAACATTCATTTTGTTTGATTGTTAATTTAATATTGCAAATACCATTGTCTTTATACCATCATGAAACTGAAAAATTAGGTAATATGAAAAAATACTTAAATAGATTTCTCATTTATATAAAGACTGAGTGTGAGCAGGATACATTTAAAACAATAGGTTATTCTTTATTTCCTTGTTGTTTTATTATTTCAATTTATGAATTATGTCATATTGTAGGTATATTTTTTCCTATACTTTCATACGGAATGGATAGGAGTTTTTTCTATCCACTCGTAATTTCAGTTGGTGCTTTAATTGTAACAATCTTAGTCGCAATTAAAATAAATGCTCCCAAAATAATAGAAAATAAGAAACAGTTTTACGAAAAATTATTAGATCATATAGGTTATTTAAATTACAAACATACAAAATCAAATTTATATCTTATCTTTCCAAATATAAATATTGGTACAGGAGTAGGTGATTCTTTTGCTAATGTAATAAGAGTTAATACAAATATACGTTTTATTTTTATCTGTAAAGATGAAAAGAATATGTCGGATTTCATAAATATATGGTATAACGATGACAAAGAAATACTCGAATCTTCTGTACGTGAAATCCGTGAAAT
Organism: Fibrobacteria bacterium GUT31; assembly: GCA_001462225.1. Classification (GTDB taxonomy): domain Bacteria; phylum Fibrobacterota; class Fibrobacteria; order Fibrobacterales; family Fibrobacteraceae; genus Fibrimonas. Next base: position 22,704 of record LIUH01000048.1, read on the forward strand.
TACCAAAGATAGAGTTGAGATTGTTCCCAAATATGATGAATTAAATCTGAGAGAAGATGACCAAAATGGCATCGGAGTCGGAGGTTATCTGTCGGATTACGAATGTACTATGGGATTATTTTATAAAGCAAAAGATATTGGTGGACAAAGTGATAATGTAATATTTAAAGGAGAGGTGATTTCATCATCAGAATTCATCCATTTTATCAGAAATTTCATAAAGAATAAATGAAAAAAATAAAGAGGTATAAATTAATGATGCAACTACTATTTAACATATTAATTTCATTTAGTATATGTATTTTAGTTACATTATCTATCGTCACAATATATTACCCCGCCCGCTTCTTCCACATCGCCCACGCCGCCACCCTAACCCTCTCCGCCTACTTCACCCACCTATTCTCCACACAACTAAACATCCCAACACCAATTTCCATCCCCCTAGCCATAACCTGCGCCACAACCATAGGAATACTATCCGAAATAACCCTATACAAACCCCTAAGAAAACGCAACGCCTCCCCAATGATACTAATGATAGCCTCACTAGGCCTATACACAGTCCTGCAAAACACAATCTCCATGCTCTGGGGCGACGACACCAAAAGCATCCGAACAGGACAAGTAAAAGTAGGAAACGAATTTCTAGGAGCATATATTACCGACATACAAATAACAACAATCGCAATCTGCACAACGTTATTCATAGCCTGCATACTCTTCATGAAATACAGCCGCATAGGACGAAACATCCGAGCAGTGGCAAGCAATCCGGAACTAAGCAACATCGTCGGAATCCCCTCCAACAAAGTCATTCTGCAAGCATTCGGAATAGGCTCCGCATTAGCGGCAGTAGCGGGAATTTTAATCGCTTACGACACAGACATGAGACCAACAATGGGCTTCAACTGGCTATTGTACGGCGTAGTGGCAATGATCATCGGAGGCGTAGGCAGCAACTGGGGACTGGTGGGCGGAGCATTGCTGCTGGCAACAGCACAACACCTGGCCGCCTACTACATAGGCAGCCAATGGATGGACGCAGTAGCATATATAATTCTGATACTATTCTTAATAGCCAAACCGCTAGGCTTCAGCGGCAAACGTCTAAAGAAGATAGAGATTTAACATGGAATACCTACTGCATTTATTAATATTAATCGGCATATATGTAATGCTCTCGCAAAGCCTAAACCTATCCGCAGGCTTCGGCGGAATGATTTCGCTAGCCCACGCAGGATTTTACGGTGTAGGTGCATACACCGCAGCATTGTTAGCCGTAAACTGCCAACTCCCTTTCCTATTGACATTGCCCCTCGCCATGCTCCTAAGCGGACTATTGGCATTAATTGTATCCGCCATAGCCCTGCGCACCATAGACGACTATTTCATCATCTGCACCTTAGGCATCCAAGTTGTAATCTTCTCGCTGATGAACAACTGGATGTCGCTCACAAGAGGCCCTTTGGGCATTCCCGGAATCCCAAGCATCCAACTCTTCGGCCTCGGAATAGAAAGCAAGCCGGCCTTCCTGCTCCTAACACTATTTTTCACCGCCCTAATATTCCTCTTCCTAAAAAAGCTCACAGGCTCCTCATTCGGCCGCACCTTGCGTGCATTGAGCGAAGACGAGATTTTCACTCAATCGCTAGGCAAAAATGTCTATCTGACCAAAGTAATCGCCTTCACCGCCAGCGCAATGCTCGCGGCAGTTCCGGGCACGCTCTACGCCCACTACATCAGCTACATAGACCCAACGAGCTTCACAGTTGACGAATCCATTTTCATCCTCTCCATTGTCATCATTGGCGGAATGCGTAATCTATGGGGAAGCGTCATAGCCGCCGCCTTCCTTGTTTTGCTGCCCGAAGCCCTGCGTTTTGTGGGCATGCCCAACTCCATAGCCGCCAACACACGCCAAAT
>LIUH01000048.1:24808-37637 GCA_001462225.1 Fibrobacteria bacterium GUT31
GATGTGTAGGAAATAATGGCTAACCAGTTTAGGGAGTAGGGAATGGGGAGTAGGGAGTAGAAAAGCTTCCTACTAGCCACTCCCCTTGCGATTTAATCAGCGTTTACTATAGAAAGTAATGGTTAACTTGATGTTTGGGTATGGGGTATGGGAATTACATTTTTTTACTCATTTGACCATTTTTTATTTAATTCAATGATATTATTATACTTTGTGGCTGCTCCAAATTTGTATTCAAAATTTTGAATGATTTCTTTGATGTAATCACGATATTCTACTTTCCAATCTTTTTCTTTGAAATAATCACGTCTGATGCAAAAACATAACCTATCAACAGAATTAAGCCAATTTTCTATTGCGGCGTTCTGTTTCTTTTCGTATACGTCTTTTGCTCTGCTGTTTAGTTGTTTGTTCATATCCAATTTTTCTATTTCGTGATTTACATTGTCTAATTTTTCTTTTCGTAGATTCATTTCGGCTTCAAGAGAAAGAACATTGGTTAATGCAGAAATTCTCAGTTGATCTGTAATTTGAGAAATTTGGCGAACTGCGAATACAAGAGCACTTATCCCGAGTAAAACGGTAACAATTGATGATAAGGCTTGTATCCATTCTGGGGAAAAATTCATCTTATTCTCCTGCATTTTTAAGTAAATCCATAGCGGCTATTGTATTTCTCAAAGTTTGGTCGGAACTAACGGAGAAATTGTATTCTCTACTACTGAGTAAATCTTTACCAGATTGTGTTTGTCTGAGAGTTTCTTTAGGGTCTAGAGCATCATTTCGAGCTACTGAACTCTCAACTTTATTCGATCCTTGAGACATAATTTATCCTCCGTGTTTTGATTAAATATAGAAAAATTTATTGTTGTTCGGTAAAAATTTTGCGATTTATGTAAAAAAATGGGTTTTAGCAAAACCAAACCTCCTTGTTTTATTAGGAGTTTGACTTTTGGAAAAGATGAAAAACAGCATTTTCTCGTCAATTTTACCGTTCTTTAGAGGAAATTATTTTTTACCGGGCAACAGTGATTAGCATTAATCGTCTCCGCCATAGCCTTACGCACCATAGACGACTATTTCATAATCTGCACCTTAGGTATCCAAGTTGTCATCTTCTCGCTGATGAACAACTAGATGCCGTTCACAAGAGGTCCTCTAGGCATCCCCGGCATCCCAAACATTCAATTCTCTCCAACGCCTCTTTCAGCACCGCCAGCGGGCAAGCTGCATTCAAACGCTGAAAACCTTTGCCCCCTGCACCAAACGAAGTGCCATCGTTTAACCACAGTTTTGCCTTATACGTAATAAAATCGTTCAACTCAACCGTAGAAAGCCCTAATTCCGAACAGTCAAGCCATGCTAAGTATGTAGCTTCCGGCAAAGCGAATTTAATTTTCGGAATATTGGTCTGTAAAAATTCCTGCAAAAAACGCATATTGCCGTCAAGATATTCCATCAACTCATCAACCCAGTCTGCCCCGCTCTCGTAGGCCGCCCGGCACGATACAAGCCCCATAACTCCGGGCTGGCTTAAACCGCAGTTCGCATATTCGCGTTTGAATTTGTCTCGCAAAATTTTATTTGAAGTAAAAATATTCGCATGCAAAAGCCCCGCAAGATTAAAAGTCTTTGACGGTGAAGTGCAGGTTATTGTTATGCCGGCAAAGCGTGGGTCAAGACCGGCGAATACAAGGTGGCGGTATCCCGGATATACAAAATCCTGATGAATTTCATCGGAAAGCACCGGCACATTGTGTTTAAGGCAAATCTCGCCCATAGTCATAAGTTCATCTCTAGTCCAAACCCGCCCACCCGGATTGTGCGGGCTGCACAAAATGAATAACTTAGCTTGCTTTATCTTGTTTTCAAAATCTTCAAAATCTATGCCGTATGTTCCGTCTTTATATACAAGTTCGTTCACAAGCAATTTACGGCCGGTTTGCACAACGGATGTTTCAAAAGGATAATACACAGGCTGCTGAATCACAACGCCATCGCCTGCATTCGTCAATGCACGAACCGCAACATAAATCGCATTCACAACGCCCGGCGTAACCACAAGCCATTCCTTTTCAACATGCCAGCCAAAGCGTTTTTCAAACCACCCATGCACAGCAGCAAAATACTCCGCATCCGGCTCGGAATAACCGAAAATCCCATGCCTCACACGCTCTTCCAAAGCCTCTGCAACGCAAGGCGGAATTGAGAAATCCATATCGGCCACCCACAAAGGCAACACATCTGCCGGTTTTCCACGGGCAACGGGGTTGTACTTTATGCTGTATGTACTCTGCCTATCTATAATGCGGTCAAAATTGTATTTCATGTTAAGCTCTAAAACGCCTGCTCCAAATCCGCAACCAAGTCCTTTGCCGATTCCAGCCCTACGGACAAACGCAGCAAACGGGCATCTATGCCACGGGCGTTTCGCTCGGCTTCCGGCATATCTGCGTGGGTTTGAATCATAGGATAGGTGATTAAGCTCTCTACACCGCCAAGGCTTTCCGCGTATTGTATGATTTTCACGCTTCCAAGTATTTTAATTGCCGTTTGCTCATCGCGAAGCGAAAAAGAAAGCATACCGCCGATGCCGCTGTAATACACTTTTGCCACTTCGCTTTTCGCCTCCAACCATTTTACTATTATACGTGCGTTCTCCTGTGAACGCTCCATGCGTATTGCCAAAGTCTTGATTCCGCGAATTATCATGTAGCTGTCGAAAGGCGAAAGACTAGCACCGGTTGTTTTCGCTATGAAACGCAAGCGTTCATTTAAGTCGGCATTTTTTATCACCAACAGTCCGGCAAGAGTGTCGTTGTGGCCGCCCAAATATTTCGTTGCGCTGTGCAGCACTATGTCTGCACCCAAAGAAAGAGGTCTTTGAAAGTATGGGGTTAGAAAGGTGTTATCCACTACGAGCAGCAAATTGTGTTTTTGCGAAATTTTAGAAACTGCTGCAATGTCGGTTAAACGCATCATCGGGTTGGTTGGCGTTTCTATGAATAGGGCTTTGGTTGCCGGCTTTATTGCCGATTCTATCTCTTCTAAAGAGTTGATGTATGAAAATTCAATACCGTTTTTAGAAGATATATTGTCGAACAAGCGATATGTTCCCCCATAAAGGTCATCGGAAGACACAATATGATCACCGGGCGAAAAAAGTTCCATGAGCGCGGAAACAGCGGCCATGCCGGAGGAAAAAGCTATAGCGTGTTCGCCGCCTTCCAATTTTGCAACCGTGTGTTCCAAATACTCGCGAGTCGGATTTTGCGAGCGGGAGTAGTCAAAACCCGTGCTTTGCCCCACACCCGGGTGCGCAAAGGTTGCAGATGCGAAAATAGGAACGGCAACCGCTCCGGTTATATCGTAACGTTTATCGCAGCCGTGTACGCAAATTGTTTGAATATCCATTCTTTTTCTCCTCTTCCCAAAAATAGTAAAGTAAGTGATGATTAACTGATTTAGGGAGTAGGGAATAGCCACTCCCCAAACGAATAAATTAGCATTTTCTATATTTCCCTTGGGAGCGACATTATTATATAATTCAAAAGCCATAATATGGCTGTGTGAGGTTTTATGCGCATTTTTGCGTTTTGTGTCGCTTTTTTCTGTTTTACGCTCTTTGCCGCCGGTGAACGGGCAGCTTTGAACATATTCACCGAGCCGGATAGCGCGGATGTGTTTTTAGACGGCAATCCCGAAAAGGAAATTTTGGGAACGCCTTTTGAAAATTCATCTATGTTCACAGGCGAGCATTCGGTTCTGCTCATGCCGCCAAGCGAGAGTTTTGTGCCGGCTTCCTATGATTTTGTTTTGCAACCCGAAAAGACTTTTGAAATAAGCCATGAGTTTTTGCGAAGAAATCAGGCATTTGAAGCCTATACCTTGTCTCCGGCACAGTATCATTTGGAACTCAATGCCGGTTTCTTGTATTTTAACGATACCTCAAAAATCCCATTTGATTTTCGCCTGGGCTTGCCCTTAGGCTTGGGGGCGAGGCTTGCGTTTCCCGTGCAGGAGCGAGATGTGAAAACTTTTCTGCTCGGTGCGCAGTATAATTATTTTCCATTGCAAATCGGAATGGCTGTGGACTGGATAAGCCCAAGGGGTTCCGGATATTCCGCTATTCGCGCCGCGCTTTTGGCAGAGCAGAATGTGTGGGTTTTCAATTTGCTGGAAAATGCCGTTTATGAATATTCAAAACAGGACAGGGCGGAATTTTATTTGCGTTCCGGTGTGCCTATCAAGCACTTGTTTTTGCCTTACCTGGCTCTGAGGGAGAAAATTTCCCTGCCTGTGAAAAGCCATCTGTTTTCTGTGGAGCCGGGTGCAATGTTGCAGGCAGGCAATAGGTTTTCTTTGGAAATAGCGGTTCCATTAGCCATTTTGGGTGAAAAGGAAGGCAGAGGCTTTGGCTTTTATTTCGGCATTCATGCGGATTTTGCTTTTCACAAGAAAGCAAAAAGCAATGATTATAAAATGAACTCGGTTATTTGGGACGTAAATGAGGTTAGCAATAGGGAATACAGAAAATTCTGCGAAGAAACCGGCCGGGAAATTCCTGCGCTTGCGAAAAATAACGATGACTATCCGGTGCTTTCGGTGAGTTTAAAGGATGCTGTGGCTTATTCCAAATGGGCGAAAAAAAGGTTGCCTACGGCGGAGGAATGGAAAAGAGCCGCAACCGCTTACTCAAATTTTGACGATGTTTGCGAAAGCCCTAAATTGAAAAAGGTTCACGAGGGGCAGATTGTGAACGGAATGCGGAATTTTGCCGGGAATGCCGCTATTTGGCTTTCACCGGAAAATGAAAATGCGAGCATCGCAAATTTTGCGGGTAGTTCCTACGGCGATTCGCCGGAGGCTTGCAAAAGGAAATCCGTTTTAACAGACATATCCTCGCCAAAAGGCAGCGAATTTATCGGGATACGTTTGGTTAGGGATTTTTAATTACACCAACGCCTTCAATTTCTCCAGCGCTTCTTTTGAATTGCCGCTCTCCAGCATCTCTTTCAGTTTCAGAAGTTCTTGCTTCAATTCGGGTTTCTTTGCCTCGGGAGGATTAATGTATTTTGCGAGCCTCTCAGGATATGTACCGTTTTCCAAATGCCGCTTTGTTTCCAGAAGTTCAGGGTCATTCGGTTGCAAAGTCAGAGCTTTGTTCAAAAGGTCGCTCATGCCGCTCATGCTGCCAAGGCAAACGGAGCAATCAAAAATTCTTAAAACGGCGTCTATAAAAAACGGGTTGTTTTCAAAAGCCTGCTTAAAACAATCGAGGGACTCCGAAAAATTCCCCTGCCCAAAGGATATAACGCCAAGCGTGTAAAATGCACAGTAATGTTCGGGATAGACCGCCAAAATTTGTTGGATTAGAGCGGTGCTTTCTTCTATTTTCCCCTGCTCAGCCAAGTCTGCGGCAACCTTATTCTGTTCCCTCAGTTCAATAACCGTTTTGCCGTTTAGACGCCCGTGCATCACTATGCCCTGCAATTCCGCAATTATATCTTTAACGGTTTCGTCTTGCGGTTTTTCGAGCCGTTCCAAAAGCAGGTATTGAAAATATTCCTGCAAATCCTTATCGCAAAGCCTAGCGTTGTACTCAGCAAAAGTCATCATCTATCCAGTTCTCCTGCAATTATGTTTATGCTTGAAAGCACCGCAATGGAATCCGCAATCATGCTGCCTTCTACAAGCTCATGAAATGCAGCGAATTGCGTAAAGCACGGCGGGCGTACCTTAACCCGCCAAGGTTTTCCGGTTCCGTTGGAAATCAGCGTAAAACCGAGTTCTCCGTTTGCCGCCTCCGATGAATCGTAAAATTCACCCGCCGGCACTCGAATGCCTTCTGCCACGGTTTTAAAGTTGCCAATCAACGCTTCCATGTCTTGATAGACCTTTTCACGCTCCGGTACTCTGATTTTCGGGTTGTCTATGTTCACAGGCCCCGGTATCAAACGCCTCAAAGCCTGCCTTATTATTCTAATCGATTCCTCGCTTTCCACAAGCCTCACCATTAATCTATCGTAAACATCGCCTTTGGTGCCGGTCACCACCTGCCAATCGTAGGTTTCGTAGTCGTAGTATGGTTCGTCTTTGCGCAAATCAAAAGCCGCGCCTGTTGCTCGCAAGCAGGGGCCACTCCAGCCCCAGGCCAAGGCTCTTTCGGGGCTTATCGCACCTATGCCTGTAGTGCGGTCTAAAAATATGCGGTTGTTGTCTAAAAGTTTGTGGACATCGCTCAGGGATTTTTCGCTCATTTTGAGGAGTTTTTCGACGTCTTGTTCGAACCCTTCATAGGTATCCCGATACAAGCCACCTATGCGGGCGTAAGAATTTGTCAACCTTGCGCCTGTAAGTTTTTCCCAAAGCACCAAGCCTTCTTCCCTTGAATCAAAAAAGTACCAAAAATTGCTCAAAGCACCTAAGTCCACGCAGGCGGCTGCAACGCAAATAAAATGGTCAAAAATTCTTGATAATTCGCTTGTTATAACGCGAATCACTTTTGCTCTTTCGGGTATTTCAATGCCCAGCATTTTTTCCACCGCTTTTGCGTAGCCTATGTTGTTCAGAATTGCGGAGCAGTAATTCAGGCGGTCCGTATAAGGCAGCACCATTTGCCAAGTGCCTTGTTCTGCCATTTTTTCAAAGCCCCTGTGCAAATAGCCTATTTCGCCAACGCAAGCCACGATGGTTTCGCCGTCCAAAGCGGTTAGGTAGCGCAAGCAACCGTGCGTTGCATTGTGGCTAGGGCCAAAGTTCAAAGCCATTAGGTTCAAACTTTCGCCGTTTTTGTCAAGGACTTTCATAATGTGTTAATGTAGTAAGTAATTTCCACTCCCCAAACGAGTAAATCATCGTTTACTGTATTAGGCAATCTCAATAACGTTCATAATTGGCAGGGCAATAATCCAGAAGAACACCGTCCCATTCTGCACAAGCTGCCTGGCTTGATGTATAATAGGGGGAATCTGTGCATGCTGGCCAATCATGATCCACACACCAAGTACCGCCACCGTAATAATCCTCTATATAATAATCGACAGGGCAATAATCCTGGAGAATACCTTCCCAGTATGCACAATTTTCTTGGCTTGATGTATAATAGGGGTCATTTGTGCATTCTCCATAGTAATGATCCACACACCAAGCACCGGAGGGGTCACCGCCGGAGCTACTGGAATTGCCATAATAATCATATCTCTCATAATCGGCAGGGCAAGAATTCGCAAAAACACCGAGCCAGCTTGCACAAGCTTCTTGGCTTGCTAGAACCTCGGGGTTATTTGTGCATTCTCCATTGCTATGATCCACGCACCAAGCACCGGAAGGGTTGCCGCCACCTGAATTTTTAATGTATATCCCTTCCGTTGTCCCCCAAATTCCTGGTGTTGTCAATACTGCATTGCTTAAAATCATTGTATTCCCGACGGCATCTATACTAACATCAACCGTATTAGTTTTATATGTCTGATATTCGGGAGGAAAAGTTGTCCAACTACCGCCATAGTTGATTTCATTAATGGTCAATGTCAATTTTCCTGAGCTTCCGTACGCAACCGTAAAGTTAGCAGACCAAGTACCTCTGCTATAATCCGAACCATTTTCCGCATAAACCCAATTGTTACCACTTAAAGTAATTGACCTGATAGGACCGCTTGCGTTCCAAGTACCATCTAACACAGAACTTGATGAGTTCTTATAATGCTCATCATTACCTCCGATATCCGAACAAGCGAGGAACATTAAGGGGATTGCAGCCAAAAATGCAACAAGGGGAAAAAATTTGAGTTTCATAAAACCTCCGTTTATGACAAACATAAGGTTTAATATATAAATATATATAAAAAATGATGACAAACTTGCTTGGGGAGTAGCTACATCGGCATCCAAACTGCGAGTACGAGCAAGGCCGCTGCTGCCATTCCAACGGTTATGTTGAGCAAAGGTGAAACCATATCGCGTTTTTTACGCCTGAGCGCATTGCCGGAATAACTCCACAGAAAGTAAATTATGCGAAGGTAATACGCCGCAGATATAATGGCTAGAACAAAGGCCGCCACGGTTATGCCCCAAACAACCGGCACTTCAAAAGAAGCACTCACAAGGCTTGCAAAAATCCTGAACTTGGCTAAAAAACCCGCCGCAACAGGTAAACCCGCAAGAGACGCCAAACATACGCTTATGCAACAACCTAGAAAAGGACTCTTTCGCGCTACCGCGCTCAAATCGTCAAGGTTGTCGTAATCGGAATTCATGAATGCGGAAATTCCGGCTAAAGCCCCTATTGAACCTATGGCGTAAGTTAGCAGAAAATAAAAGGCTGATGTCAAATCCGGTTCCTGCAAATTTGCAAAATACGGATAGCAAAAACCGAGCAAAATAAAGCCCGCATTTGCAATCGCGCTAAACGCCAAAATACGCCGAATGGAAATTTGAACCAAACCTGTAATCGCACCAATCGCAACGGAAGCTATGCCAAGGCACAAAAACAGAATCGCTTCACGAGCAACAACTATAGATGCCGTGCTGCCGAACAAACCGAGCCATAAAGCTCCCAAAGCCAAAAACGCCCCTATCTTGACAACCGCCGCCATATAACCGGTAACCGCGGCAAGCGCACCGGTGTAAGCATCTGCAACCCAAAAATGCAAGGGGAAGGCACCAACCTTGAACAGCAATCCCAAAGACAGCATAAAAATCGCTACCTGATAAATTGTTTCACGCCCAGCCAAAACATCGCTATCAATTAAAGTGCTGCCTGTTGCTCCGTAGAACATGGCAACTCCATACAAAAATACGGCACTTAAAGCCGCACCGCTTACAAAATATTTAAATGCCGCCTCGTTGCTTTCCTTTGAGCGGCGATTCATCGCTATAAGAGCGTAAATCGGGAAAGAAGCTAACTCCATTCCCAAAAACAAAGGCATTAAATCCGCGGAAAGAACCATCAGCATAATACCCGCAGCAGAGAGCATAAGTAGCGAATAAGCCTCGCCGCATTCGGTATTCTTGTTTCTCAGAGTATTTTGCAAAGCGGCGGTTCCAATGGCACCGCATAGGACAATCGCATAAAGAAAAATTCCTTTAACATGGGTCATCGAAAATAAATTCCAAGGGTCGCTGAAATCCTCGGAAATTATTTTAACAAAATACGCAGCCACAGCTAAAAAGAAAATATTTACCCAGGGCAAAATTTTGTGCCTTCCGTCTCGGCTTACAAAGGATTCAATAACCAAAGAAATTATTCCACCCAAAGTGACAGCGATAATCGGCAAAAGAATTTTTAAATCAATCATATTCCTCCAAGCTATCGTTTGCCGAGTTATCTTCTGCTTCCAATAAAAGCTCCAGAATCCTTTCAAATTCCTGCATTTCCTGCTCCGTTAAGTTTAGTTTTTCGTTTTTATTTTCAAAAGAATTTAGAATAGGTGCCGGATGCAAACCGAAATACAGTATCAAAACTATAATAGGGACCGCAGCCATGCCTTCAAATTTGGAGAGCGAAACGTTTGCCCTGCCTGAATTTTCCGGGATAGGCCCGAATAGCACATTTTTCATAAGCCTTAGCATATAAGCAGCAGAACATATAACGCATATACCGCCTATCACGGCAAAAAACGCAAAACCGGAGTTGAACAGGCCCTGCAAAATCAAAAATTCACCGACAAAACCGGCCGTACAGGGAACTGCAACCGCCGCAATGCCTAAAAAACCGAAAATAGAAGCAAAAATCGGATTTGTTGAGGCACATGCCCCGTAGAATTTGATGTTTGTGCTGCCTATCCATTTTTGCACAATGCCGCCGAAAAAGAAAAGCCCGCCGGCTGTTAAACCGTGCCCCACAAGCATAACCGCAACACCGGCGTTCACAACATCATCAAGGCAAAATAAACCGGCCACGGCAAGCCCCAAATGCGACATGGAACTGAAAGCCAAAAGCCTTTTTATGTTTGTTTGCCTAAGTGCGAGAGCGGCTCCGTAAAGTGCCGAGAAAAGCGCAAACGGTATTAAGTATAAACTGTATTCGGCAACTTGTTTGTTAAATATTGTGATTGCCCATACGGCAAAGCCAAAAACACCAACCTTTGCCATTGCCCCCGAAAGAATCGCAGAAAGCGGATAGGGAGCTTCCGAATAGCTTATGCTCTGCCAGCTATGAAGCGGAAATAACGGCGTTTTCACAGCGAATGCTATTGAAAATGCTATAAATAAGTAGGTTTGAACAGCAATAGGCAAAGTTTTCAAGATTTCTGCCAAAGCGTAAATATTATCACTACCCGCCTTTGCCATTAAGTACCATGCGCCTAAAAGCAGGGGAATAGAACCGGCTAAGGTATAAAGGGAAAATGTTATAACAGCGCGTCTCCTTTTTAAGCCTCCGTACAGGGCTATCAGAATAGCGGAGGGCAAAATCATGGCTTCAAAGAAAAACAAAAATTGCACTAGGTTTTGAGCGGAGAAAAATGCCCCTATTATAGTGCCTTCCAAGGCGAGCAAGCCCATTGCGAATTTTTCTATTCCAACACTAAAAGCGGATTTGGAATAGACAAAAGCCAAAAAGCACAGCAAGGTGGTTAGCCAAGCCATCCAAAGCGAAAGCCCGCGGCCATACAGCGAAAATTCAACATCTATTTCCAAAAAAGAAAACCAGAGATAACTATCCGTTTGCTGCCCGCCTTTAAAAACCAATGCTGTTGCCAAAACAAGGGGCATTGCCGTGCACAAAAGCCCCATGCGAAAAGCGGAATTCACATCCCTTGAAGATGAGGCAATCATTAGACAAGAGCAAACAAAGGGCAGAATAAGCAAAATCGATATTAACATGAATCTCACCTAATAAAAAACACCAGCCAATAAGCTAAAATAACCGTGCTAATCACAGAAAGAGCTAGTTGCACTCGCAATTTATTCACTTGCATAAATCGCAAACCTTCTGAGCAAATTACAGGTATTGCGCTTATAACTATCATCGTGATTCGCAAAAATTTATTCACCGGATCTAAAATAAACATGGCTATGCGGGTCGGCAAAATTCCAAACGCAAAATGCAGTTTGTCAAACAGAAAAGTCCAACTTTTGGCAAAGCCAACCAATTCGTTGTGTCCGGGGTATCTGGGAATTTTTTTGCGGAAATAAAGGACCGCAAACGCAAGCCCGATTAAAGCTCCCCCGCAGCATGTTATGGCAATAAACATATTTGTGTGGTGCTCACCAAGCTCACCAAACGAGACATAACCTGCAAGAATGCAACCCGCTGCCAAAATCCACATGGGGATTTGCATAACAATGGGAGATTCGTGCATATGCTCTGCGGTATGGCTGCTCCCTCTGAACTTGCCGAGAAATACCAGCACCATCAAACGGGTCATATAAACGGCGGTCAATAGGGCCGTGAAAATGGCTGCATAATAGATCACAGGAACGTTGTAAACGCTCTCCAAAATCAAATCCTTGCTCCAAAAACAAGCGAGGCCCGGCAAGCCTATTAAACTCGCCCATGCGATGAGCATAATAAAAAATGTTGAGGGCAGTTTAAAAGCAAGCCCGCCCATTTTACGAATATCCTGTTCGCCGCCCAAAGCGTGTATAACCGAGCCGGCACCCAAGAACAAAGCAGCTTTTGTAAATGCGTGGGTGAACACATGGAATATGGCAACATCAAATGCGCCGGCACCGACAGCCATAAACATAAATCCGAGTTGCGATATTGTGGAATATGCCAAAATCTTTTTAATATCGTGCTGGAGCAAACCGGCAATCGCAGCCCAAATGGCGGTTGCAAGTGCTATCAAAAGGACAAAAAGCGAAAAGAACAAGTCAAAGGCAAAGAGCGCAGAAAGCCTTGCCATTAAATAAACACCCGCTGTTACCATTGTAGCCGCATGTATAAGCGCAGAAACAGGAGTGGGGCCGGCCATTGCATCCGGCAGCCATGTAAGCAAGGGTATTTGCGCACTTTTCGCGGTGCAGGCAAAAAACAAAAAAAGTGCCGCTAACACTATTAGTTCATGAGCGAAAGGAATGTTTGCCAGTAAGCCGTTGGAGAGTGTTTCATTCAAATTCGCATAATTCAAAATAGATGTTCCGCCCAAAGCCAGCAGAGTGAACATGCCGAGCAAAAAGCCTACGTCTCCGACTCTGTTTACCAAAAAAGCCTTGTTCGCCGCTTTGCAGTTGAGCAAATCCTTGTTCCAAAAACCCACAAGCAGGTAGGAGCAAAGCCCCACGCCTTCCCAGCCCAAGAATGTGAGCGGCAGGGAGTCGGAGAGCACAAGGACTATCATTGAAAACAGAAACAGGTTTAAGTAACTCATAAACCGAGTGTAACCGCTATCCCCTTTCATGTAGCCAATGGAGTAAAAAACGATTAAGGTTGTAATACCTGTCACAAACAGGAGCATTATTTTGGTAAGGGAATCAAATAAAAAGCCGAAAGACACCTGAAAATCGCCGAAGGAAATCCAACTGCCCAAAGTTTCTGCGTAAACGGCGTTGCGCGGCATATCTATTGCGAACATAACGGTTGCGATAAAAGAGAGCAACGGAAAAAAAACCGCAAGCGCACCGATATAACCTTCCGGTGCGGGCTGTTCGCTTTTGGTACGCCCCAGAGTTATTGCTCCAAGTGCTAAAGCCCCCAGCAAAGGAAAAAACGGTATTATCCAAAGAGGAATTTGGGTGGTCATAAAGGGATAATGTAGAAAATACCATTGTTGTCCAACAAAAAAATAAAAACCTTGTTCTTGGGCAAATTTCATGGTGAAAAGGGCGTTGCTCGCAACGCCCCTACGAGGTTAATTGGTTAATCTCTTTGGGTCAAATTCCC
>LIUH01000049.1:0-1146 GCA_001462225.1 Fibrobacteria bacterium GUT31
GAAGTCCGGGGCAAGGACGGCGTTGGCGCTACGATGGACCACATGGAACTTGAGAGGGAACGCGGCATCACAATTCAATCCGCAGCAACCCAGGTTGAGTGGAAAGACTACACCGTCAACCTTATCGACACGCCGGGACACGTTGACTTTACAATTGAAGTTGAACGCTCCCTTCGCGTGCTTGACGGTGCGGTTCTTGTTTTGTGCGCAGTCGGCGGAGTGCAATCGCAGTCCATCACTGTTGACCGCCAGTTGAAGCGTTACAACGTCCCACGCATCGCGTTTGTAAACAAGTGCGACCGCACCGGCGCAAACCCTTTCAAAGTGCGCTTGCAACTGCGTGAAAAACTCGGGCTTAACGCCGTGATGATTCAAATACCGATCGGTCTTGAAGACAAGCTTGAAGGCGTTGTAGATCTTGTTACAATGAAAGCTGTTTATTTTGACGGCGATCAAGGCGAGACAATCCGCCACGCGGAAATCCCGGCGCATTTGAAAGCGGATGCTGAAAAATACCGCGAAGAACTGTTAGACGCCATTTCAATGTTTTCTGACGAGTTAGCAGAAAAAATCTTAAACGAAGAAGCTCTCCCCGAAGAGATGATTCATGCGGCAATCCGCAAAGCAACTCTCGCGGAACAGTTTGTGCCTGTCATGCTCGGTTCAGCTTACAAGTTCAAAGGAATTCAGCCGCTGTTAGACGGAGTAACCCACTATCTTCCCAATCCCGATGAAGTAAAAAATTACGCCCTTGACCTCGACAAAAATGAAGAAAAAATCCAGCTTGCATCTGATGAAAAAAATCCCACGGTCGCGCTCGGTTTTAAACTTGAAGACGGTCAATATGGTCAGCTAACGTATGTTCGCATTTATCAGGGTAAAATAAAAAAAGGCGATGAGCTTGTAAACACGCGCGCGCGCAAAAAGTTCAAAGTCGGACGTTTGGTGCGTATGCACGCCGACAGCATGGAAGATATAAACGAAGGCGCTCCCGGCGACATAGTCGCTCTTTTCGGAATCGACTGCGCAAGCGGCGACACCTTCTGCGGCGGCGGCTTGAATTACGCGATGACATCAATGTTTGTACCGTCTCCTGTAATTTCACTCGCAGTAACTCCCAAAGATAAAAAAAGCGCCGACCAGATG
>LIUH01000049.1:1330-1535 GCA_001462225.1 Fibrobacteria bacterium GUT31
GGCAAAGGCGCTGAACCGTTTTACAAAAGAAGACCCCACTTTCCAAACCTATGTCGACTCTGAATCAAACCAGACGATCATCAGAGGAATGGGCGAGCTTCACCTTGAAGTTTACATTGAACGTATGCGCCGCGAATACAAATGCGAAGTTGAGACGGGAATGCCGCAGGTTGCGTATCGCGAGACGATCACGCAAAAAGCGGAG
>LIUH01000049.1:1790-2150 GCA_001462225.1 Fibrobacteria bacterium GUT31
AATCCCCACCGAGTATGTGCCGAGTTGTGATAAAGGATTTAAGGAGGCGATTAAAAAAGGCAGCCTGATCGGCTTCCCAATCGTCAACATACGCTGTTTAATCAACGACGGTCAAAGCCACCCCGTAGACTCCTCGGATATTGCCTTCCAGTCCGCCGCAATCGGTGCTTTCCGCGAAGCGTACGGCAAGGCAAAGCCCTGCATTCTTGAGCCAATCATGAAAGTGTCGGTGGAAGGTCCGACTGAGTTCCAGGGAAATATTTTTGGTTCAATTAATCAAAGACGTGGTATAATTTCATCATCTGTCGAAGATGGACTTTTCTCCCGCGTGGAGGCGGAAGTGCCGTTAAGCGAAATGTT
>LIUH01000049.1:2293-5752 GCA_001462225.1 Fibrobacteria bacterium GUT31
TTAAGCGAAATGTTCGGTTATTCGACGACACTGCGTTCGCTAACACAAGGCAAGGCGGAGTTTACGATGGAGTTTGAAAAATACGCGAAAGTCCCCCAGAGCGTCTCCGAGGCGCTGATCAAAGAAGCTGAAGATAAACGAAAAAAAGAAAGATAGGAGAGTAGGGAATGGGGAATAGGGAGTGGGGAGTAGGGATAACTGTTCGTAATCAAAGCGTTTTGGCAGATCGCTTTGATTTCTAACTACAATCCACTCCCCATTTCCTACTTCCTACTCCCCAAAAACACAGGAGGAAAAATTTAATGGTACTAAACGAACTTATACAAAGAAGCCCAATCCGAATTTTCGAGCAGTCAATTCACGGCGGCTTAAAACCCGGTGAAGTCGGAATCATCGCTTCACCTAACGGAGTCGGGAAGACATCGGTTTTGGTTCAGCTTGCCCTGGACAAACTTCTTCAGGGAAAAAAGGTAATTCACGTTTCTTTCACACAGCACATCCAATATGTGCCCGTGTGGTACACTGACATTTTTGACGAATTCATCAGTAAGAAAAACCTTGAAAACGCCGCCGATATAAAAGACGACCTTGTAAAAAACCGCGTATTGATGAACTTTAATCAGGACGGAATGACGAAGGATCAAATCATAAAGAGCCTTCGCGCAATGATAATCGAAGGCGGCTTCAAAGCCGAAGCAATCATCGTCGACGGCTTCGACTTCTCCCGCGCAGCCGCGTCAGGCAAAGAAAGCGACCTCCGCGAAAGAATCGCCAACGTTAAAACATTCGCCACAGAGATGGGCGTCTCCGTCTGGTACAGCTGCTCCGTAAAAGACGAAGGTCAGCAATACGACAAAGAAAACATCCCGCTCGTAATCAGCCCCTTCGCCGACATTATCGATGTAGTAATCGTTCTTCAACCCAAGCCAGATCACATTGAACTTTCAATCTCCAAAGACAGAGGTTCGATTATTTCCAAGTCAATGGCAATGCGGCTCGACCCCAAGACACTGTTGATACTGGAAGCATGAGGCTTTTCCGGCGCATACTCTTATATCTTCTTGGCAATTTTGTACTCGCGTTCGGAGTAGCCGTGGCGGTGAAATCCAATTTAGGAATCACCCCGGTAAATTCCATCGCATTCGCCGCAAGTAAAATTTTTACCATTGACCACGGTCTGATGACCGCTCTTGTTTACTGCGGTTATGTGCTAATTCAGCTTGCGATACTTAGAAAAGATTTTCAACCTTTAAGTTTTTTACAAATTGGCGTAGCCTGGCTCTTCGGTTTATTTGTTTCCCTGTGCAATCATATTCTTTCATTTCCCGCGCCTGAAACTTATTGGGTTCGCATTTTGTTAATGCTTGCAAGCGTGGTGATTATCGCTCTTGGTATACTCATGTATTTAAGAGCGGATCTTCTGCCTCAACCTGCGGAGGGGTTGATGTTGGCTATTCAGAAAAAGACGGGGTGGGAGTTGCATAATATTAAAATTATTTTTGATTTTACTTTAGTAACCATGGCAGCTTTACTTTCTTTAATCACTGTTCATAAGGTTATTGGCATTAGGGAAGGCACTCTAATTGCGATGCTTGGCGTTGGGAAGATTATGGGCTTTTTATCAGGACCGGTGGGGAAGAGGATTGATGGGGTTTTTGGGGTGTGAAGGAGGGGGCTTGCCTAAAAGACGTGCTTATGGTATATTTTAGACAGGTGGTTTTTAAAAGATGGAATTAGAATTACCTGTTGACCAAACAATAAAAAATTTACTTGACAGCAAACTTAATGCGATTGAAGACTTTGGTAAAGACCAAAAATTAAGCCATTTAATCAGAACATATAATCGTCTTATTTTAGATTATATTAACAAGAGGGGATCTATCTATTTTGTTCATACGAGGAAATATTTATGACATCTGTAGTTGATAAAGTTCAATCTGTACTCAATAAGGATGAAGATTCAAATCATCAGTTTTACCGTGATTATGTAAAATTTGCGTTAATGTATCAAAACCTGATTGAAAAAGGCGTCGTATCAAAACGACAATCACAACTATTGTCTATTTCTGACAAAGTTACAATGGCACCTATACACTTTAACCACTCGGATTTACAGGCAAAAAATTAATTTTCGTTCAGTACCCTTGCTTATATAAATCGCTACCATGCATATTGATACAATTCTTTAAAACTTTTTCCTGCAAATTTTAAAAGCAACATTCCAACGTCATATAAAACTCCGTTTTCAATTCCCCAGATGCCCAGCTCTTTATATTTTTTTCCTATTTTTACTTCTAAACAAAAAGCATGTCCATCAAATTTTATTGGTTTATAAATAAAAAAAGACTTTTCAAAAAAATCATAATTATCAAGTAAATCAATTATTTGCTTTATTTCCTGCCATTCAATAGTTTTTTCTACCCATATTTCGGTAAACATTTGAAAAAGAGTTAATTTGCCTTTGCCTCCATCATCCCATTCAAGAATACAATTAAATGATTGGGTCATAAAAGCCTCTCGAAATTCAAATCTTAAAGCATTATGAAGATTATTTAGAATAAATTTATCATCTTCATATTGCCTGATTTTATCATCCTTTATTGCCGACTTTTTTAGGTCGTTTATGAGTTTTAGCTTTTCCTTGCGATTTCTTTCACCTTCTTGAATCACTTTACCTACTCTTCACCTTAATGCGTTAACTAATCATATATTAATTTTTCTAAATTGTGAAGAAACTGTACAAAGGTTTATCAATCTGTTAGTATTAGTAAGGATAGAAAAATGACAATAGACGAAGCAAGATCGGTTTTAGAAAAGAGTGGAAAATTGACTCCTGTAATAGAAAATGGCATTACTTATTATGAACTACTAGGTGATTTCTACAGAGAACTTTCCGATGCTTATGGATTTATTGTATATCCATATACATCAAAAAGCCCGGTTGATCCTTCACGAGCATTTGCCTTTTATGTGTTAAAAGATAACAGTGGTATTATTAGATGTAGTTCACCAATTCCAGAAGAGGAACTAGAAAAAGTCATTCCGCCTCAGCGATAATAATTTATGAGAAAGCGTCCCATAAATATAATTCAGGTGGCAGTTACTAAGAAATTTTTAGCAACTGAAAATTTTCCCGTTATTTCCCGTGATTTTAAAACATATATTAACATTAAAATAAAAAACTCCAAATAATTAATCATCAATATTTTCTTGTCTTATATCTCCCTTTATTCCTTCTATTGCTTTTATAAGGTGTTTTTCTGTTATTCTGTCAAATTTTTTTATTACATTATCGTCGTATATATTTTCGCCTTCTTTACAAAATAAACGGGCGACAGAAACTCCAAGATTATTTGACAATTTTTCAAGAAGATTGGCTGAAACAAACGACAATCCCCTTTCGATTTTGCTTAAATGTTTTACAGATATGTCTACTTTTTCTGACAGTTCTTCCTGTGA
>LIUH01000050.1:0-17984 GCA_001462225.1 Fibrobacteria bacterium GUT31
ACCCCAAACCCAAACATTGAGTTAATCATTACTTACTATATTTTCTGTATGTCAAATTATATAGATAGTGTAGCAGATAACTTAAATAGGCAGATTCTCTTTAATATGCCTCTACGCAAAGCTATAATCTTATTTTCGGCTTTGCTTTTCGCCGTAATCGCTTTGGGCAGTTCGTTTGCCTATTATTTCGCCATGCGAAAAATTCTGAACGAAAACCTTGCGCAAGAGCTTAGGCAAACTATGAATACAAGGCGGCTTACGTTAAAAGCCGAGCTGGACAAGGAAATCTTGCTGCTGAAGGTCTTGTCGGAAAATCCTGCTGTCCGTGATTATTTTTTAAACCCCGGTGATGAAACAGCAAAAGAAAATTGCTTTAAGTTATTTGAACACCATAAAGAGTATTTCCAAAGTAAAATCATAAACTGGATAAATGTGATAGATTCCAATTATTATGTCAACGGGGAGTTAATGGAAAAATATAATACTTCCGATTCCAGCCACTCATGGTTTTTTGAAGCCTTGGAGAATAAAAATCCGCCGGCGATAAAAGTTGCCTATGATTATTTAAATCGCCACATTTACGATTTATACATAGATCATCCGGTTTATTCGCAAGGTCAAGCTATTGGCGTTATAAGCGGCAGAATCTCTCTTTTAAAATTTATAAACCGGCTGGAATTGCCGGAAAATATTTTCATCTTTGACAAAGCGGGAATTATCATAAGCGCAGCGGACAAAAAAATTGTGCAAGAACAAAAAAAGCTCAAAGATTTATTCGATACCCAGGGCGAAGAAGTATATGGCGGCGCACTTGGCATGAATAAAAACTCCAGCAAAGTATTTGATTTCGGCGATTTTCAATATGTGGTGAACAGCATGGAAAAATTAGACTTGTTTTTGGTAGCAAAAGATAAAGTGGATATTAAAAAAATAATTGAAGAAAGGGCAACCATAGTGTTTTTTATATTGCTGTTGCTTATACTTGTGGTATTTATCATTTTCAACAAATTCATAGGGCGTGTGTTAAAACCCATAAATGAAAACATGCTGTCTTACATAGAAATCAGCCTTTTGGATGATCTCACAAAACTTCCCAACAAAAGATTTTTCAATTTAAGAATAGAAGACGAATGGAATCGGGCTATTAGAGGAAAATATGATTTGGGTTTTTTAATGATGGATTTAGACAAGTTCAAAAACTACAATGATAAACACGGGCATTTGGAAGGCGACAGGCTTTTGCGAGAGGTTGCTCGGGTATTCAGTTATTGCGTAAACAGAACTTCCGATTTTTCTGCGAGGTTTGGCGGCGAAGAATTTTGCATTATTTTGCCTAATACAAAAATGGAAGGCGCAAAAAAGATTGCGGAAAAAATAAGAACATTTATTGAGCGTACAGGCAAAGCTACAATTAGCATAGGCATTGTTTGCAAAATTCCGACTTTAGAGGATAATATGCAAGAATTTATAGAGCAGGCAGACAAAAAACTCTACGAGGCAAAAAATACCGGCAGGAATAAGGCCTGCTGGTAAAATCAACGTTTATCTCATTCCCTCTATAAAATCCCTGAATTTCGGCATTGCAACACTTATTGTCGGAAGTGATGCCGTAAAGGAAAATCTAACACATGAATCTACCCCAAATGCCACGCCCGGCACAATTACCACGCCTTGCTCGTCCAGCAATGCTTTGCAAAACTCTATTGAATTTGAAATTTGCGCTCCGCCATCCGTTTTTTTACCGTAATACGCGCTTATATCCACAAACAGATAAAACGCCCCCTCCGGTTTCGGAAAATTAACGTTTTCAATGGATTCAAGCACTTCGCACATTCTATACATTCTTTCGGAAAATTCCTGCCTCATCACAGTCACGGAGACAAGCGAACCGCCTAAGGCAGCTATTGCTCCGTATTGTGAAATGTTGGAAGGGTGGTGTGTGGTTTGCCCCTGCATTTTTACTATTTCCATTGCCAAATCTTTAGGTGCAGCCAAGTAGCCTATCCGCCAACCTGTCATGCAGTAGGCTTTTGAGAAGCCATTTATGAGCACTGTTCTTTCTTGCATATCCGGAAACGTTGCAATTGAAATACTCGATTCTTTGGTATAAACAAAGTGTTCATAAATTTCGTCTGCTATGCAGTACAAATCGTTTTCAACTATCACCTTTGCAAAAGATTCAAGCTCCTTTCTATTATGCACAACTCCGGTCGGATTGCACGGATTGTTCAAAATTACGGCTTTTGTTTTTTCTGTTATCGCTTTTGAAATTTGCTGTGCTTTCAGCCTAAAATTATCTTCTACTCCGCATTCCAAAATCACAGGCACCCCTCCGCAATAGCGGATTAATTCGGGATAAGTTCCCCAATATGGAGCCGGTATAAGCACCTCGTCCCCTTTGCCGACAATGGCGGATATCGCATTAAAAACAGCGTGTTTTGCGCCTGATGTGGCAATGATTTGTTCGGGAGCATATGCCAGTTGATTTTCTTTCAAGAGTTTTTCGCTCACGGCTTCTTTGAAGGATTGCATCCCGCTCGGCGCAGTGTAACGCGTTAAACCTTTATTTACGGCTCTTATTGCAGCTTCCTTTATATGAACCGGAGTATCAAAATTCGGTTCGCCTACTCCAAGGCTCCAAATAGATCTGCCTTCGGTGGATAAACGCTTGGCAAGCGCATCTATTTCAACTGTCATAGACGGCTGAATTTCGGTCACTCTTTTTGATAAAGGTTTCATAAACTGCCTCTCCGGAAAGGCTAATAGAAATTAAGATAGAAAAAATATGCATACCTTATTTTGCTCTCACTCTAAATTTTGCTTCCAAATAAATTCCCAGTGAGTCCTGAACTCCAATGCGATATTCGCCGCTGCCAACCGTCACAGCCATTTTGTGTTCGTCTTTTGTGCTGCCCAAAAACGCTCCGTTCAAAAACCATTGCAGTTCGGCATCTCTTTGCTTATGGGCAGCAATGGCTACAAAGCCCATATTGCTCAAAGCATCGCTACCGGGCAAAAAAAGCCGCGCTCCGTTTTCAGGATAAACAATAGAAAATTGAACATCCTCTTTTTTTGCGGAGCAATGCGGATTATGCAAGGTCTCCGCCTTGGGTTCTCTGCCGGTTTTTCTGAGTACACTCCTGACTGCCGGCGAATAATGCTCTTCAACTATATGCAGGGTATCTTCCGCATTCCAACATAAACTGCAAACTTCAAAACCGTAGATTTTTGAAATTATTATTTCTTTGTGACATGAACAGGTTTGATTTTGCATTCGGTTTATCGGAAGCGCTACATTTCTTTTACGGGGGCAAATATTTGTTGCCTTATAGCCGCTCAGTCTGCAAATTTCAATGCTTTCGTAATTTGAATACAGCGGCTTTTTCCACAATTCCTTTTTATTATCGCTTAGATTATTGAACAAAGAGAATAAAAGGGGGGCCGCTGCGGAACTGCCGCTCAAATTTGCCACCGAACCACCCTTGAAATTTCCAACCCAAACACCGATAGTCCATTGCTCGTTGACCCCTATTGCCCAAGCATCTCTTGAACCGTAACTCGTGCCTGTTTTCCATGCAACCGGAATTTGATTGTTGAACTGCAAATGATATTGCTCAAAGTCCGGGCGTTTAACCGAGGTTAGAATTTCCCTGATGTGATAGGCCGTAACCTCCTGTAACAATTGTTCGTTTTTTTGCGAAACGCTGTCTTCAATCCATCTCAGCTCTGTTCTTTTGCCGTTGTTCATGAGCATGGAATAAAGCGGAACCAGTTCCTGCAAAGAGGCCTCCCCTCCGCCTAGAATCAGAGAAAGCCCGTACTCCTCCGGCGTGCGGAACAAGCCGTTAAGCCCGGCATTTTTCAGCCAAAAGTGAAAATCTTCAACCCCGTAATCGGATAAAATTTTGACCGCAGGAATATTCAGAGAGCGAGTGAGAGCTTCCTTCAAAGGTAAAATGCCGCTATGGCTTTTGTCTGCGTTTTGAGGGGAAAATCCCCTAAACCATATCGGGACATCTTCAATCAAACTCTCCGGCGTGTATGGGCCTCGTTCTATTGCAAGCGCATATAAAAAAGGTTTTAAAATGCTCCCCGTGCTGCGATGCGCACGTACTCCGTCTATCATTCCTTTGGAAAGCGAATCGTAGTATTCAAGCGAGCCTAGGTAGCCCCTGATTTTTCCTGTTTGGGTTTCCGTTATTAAAACGGATATGTTTACATCCGAATGCTCCCTTATTTTTTGCCCGTAATTTTTCGCAATTCGCTCTAACCTCTCTTGAACTTTGCCGTCTATTGTTCCGTGTAAAATCGTTTGGTCCTGAAACAGCGAGGAAACGGATTCTGCGTAATGGGGAGTTTTGAATCGCCAGTTTGTGTTCATTTTCGGAAGCGGTTCTTCTAAGGCGGAGTTTAAAATTTCCGTGCCTATATACCCTGCCTTTGCAAGTGATTTGAGCAAATTATTTCTTCGTTCCAAAAGCAGTTCTCTTTCTTTTTCCAAATTTAATGCAGATGGGCGGTTGGGCAGCAAAGCCAAAAGAGCTGCCTGCGCCCAGGTAATCTCCTCCGAGCCATGCCCGAAAAATCTCCAACACGCAGTTTCTATTCCGACTATGTTTCCACCCATTGGAACTATGCTTGAATACTCCGCAAAAATTTCATCTTTGCTTTTCCAAAGTTCCATTCTGAGTGCGGCGTGGGCTTCTCTGAGTTTTGCAAAAAAAGTTCTCTTGCCGGGGTTTTTCAGTCTTGCTACTTGCATGGTTATGGTGCTTGCCCCGCTTTCAATTCTCCCTGCCTGCACGTTCTGCTTGATTGCCCTAATCACTGCAATGGGGTCTATTCCAAAATGCCCGTAAAATCTTTTATCTTCAAAATACAAAACTGCCGCCTTGTATTTTTCGGAAATTTTTTCGCTTTTGGGAAATTTGTATTGCTCGTTTTTATTTAGCCAAACTCTTAGCAATTCGCCTTTGCTATCAAACAAAATTCTGCTATCTTCGCCTTGCGTTTGCGGAGGGAACAGAAGCGTGAGAAAGGTCAGGAGTATTAAGCCGGAAAAGATTATAACCCGTTTTCGCGAAAACACGTTTGTAATATAGAAAGTAATTTTCTATATTATTATACCCGTATTTAGTTATGGGCATTTTAGCGAAAGTGGCGGAATTGGCAGACGCACTAGACTTAGGATCTAGCACCGCAAGGTATGGGAGTTCAACTCTCCCCTTTCGCATAACATTTTTTATTAGGAGAAAACCTTGGCTATAAACTGTCAAACCAACATAAGCACGACTGACGAAAATCATCGCTCAGTTGAATTTACCGTTTCCGTTAGCGAAATGGAAAAGCTTTTCGATAAAAATATAAGCGAGTTTCGCAAACAGGTATCCATGAAGGGCTTTAGGCCCGGGCAGGTTCCAAAGCAGCTCTTTGTATCGCGTTTTGGCGATGAAGTGTATCGCGAAACCGTGGATAAAGCGGTAAACAACGACCTGAAGCTCGAATTTGAAAAAATAATCGAAACTTGGAAAACAGACGAGAAGCTGGAGTTAGCGGCTCCTGCCGAACACGGGGACCTTCAAGCAGACCGAGGGCAAGACTTGGTGTATAAGCTCTCCGTTGCGTTCAATAAGCCTCTTACCGTGCAGGGTTACAAAGACCTTGGTGTTAAAGTTCCCGCCGTGGTTGTTTCGGAAGAAGAGATAAACGATGTAATTAAGGGTTTACGCGAAAGATTCGCAAACGAGCTTGAACCGCCAAGTCAAGATGAAAAACTATACTCAATGGTAGGTGCGGAAAACGAAGCCGATTTCAGAGCAAAAATCTCCGACGACATTCTAAAAGACAAGCTGCTGAAGGCTCGCCAAATTGCGTTAAAAGAGGCTTTTGATAAATTGATAGCTCAAAATCCGTTCCCGGTTTTGGAAGAACAAATCAAATACACGGCGGAAAGGAGCTTGCAGCAACATCAAGAAGAGGAAGTAACCATTTCCAAAGAACAACTGGATGCCATGCGTCCCGAAATCATCCTTGCTATTCAGGAAGACCGTATTTTACGTGCCATAGCGGAACAGGAATCGTTAAAACCGACACAGGGCCAGGTGGATGCGAGGATACAGGAAATTGCGGATTCGGCAAGAATGGATTTCGCTTTGGCTAAAGACGCCATGCGTAAAAACGGGCAGATAAACAGACTGCGCGAAAATTTGAAATTAGAACTTGCGCAAAATCTCTTGATAGGCGAGAGTTTGCCGGAAAAGATACAGGAGAAAGCATGATTATACCCAGCATTTTTGAAGATACGGGCAGAGGCGAGCGAGCTTTTGACATCTATTCGCGTTTATTAAAGGATCGCATAATTTTTTTAGGCGCGCCTATAAATGATGAAGTTGCAAATGTGATAATAGCGCAGTTGATTTATCTGGAATATGAAAACAAACAAAAAGATATAACCGTTTACATCAACAGCCCGGGCGGTTACATTTCAAGCGGACTCGCTATTTACGATACCATTCAGTATATTAGCTCGGATGTCGTCACAATTTGCATAGGCGAGGCATCTTCAATGGCCGCTATTATATTAGCGGCGGGCACAAAAGGAAAAAGGTTTGCGCTCCCGCATTCCAGAATAATGTTGCATCAGCCGCAGGGTTATGCTAAAGGCCAGAGTTCCGATATTCAGATTCACGCAAGGGAGGTGATAAATACACGTGATAAACTGAATGATATATTGGCAAAACACACAGGGAAAAGCACGGAAGAAATAAAGAAAAAAACCGACCGCGACTTTTACCTGACTCCGCAGGAAGCCTTGGAATTCGGCATTATAGACGAGATATATAAGCCGAGAGAGAAGACGTGAAAAATAATTCGGCATTTTGTAATTTTTGCGGCGCTACCTTAGAAGAAGCAATTCGGCTGATAACGGGTGCTGAGAATGTTGCTATATGCAACAGGTGCATATTAACATGCTACAACATGATTTCATCGGAAAAAACCAAAAAGTCGGTTGAGCAATTTACGCAAAGCGGATTGCCGGAAATTAATTTGCCGCCGCCTTCCGAGCTAAAAAAGTATTTAGACAATTTTGTGATAGGCCAAGATGCGGCAAAAATTGCTCTTTGCGTGGCCGTGTACAATCACTATAAAAGGCTTTATTTGAGAGACTCTCAAGTTTTATCCGTTGAAATAGATAAATCAAATGTTCTCTTTGTTGGCCCGACCGGCTCCGGCAAAACGCTTTTGGCACAAACTCTTGCCCGTTTTTTGAAAGTTCCGTTCACCATAGCAGATGCCACGGTTTTAACCGAGGTAGGTTATGTAGGCGAAGATGTGGACAGCATTCTGGTCAGGCTTTACCAAGCAGCCGACTACAATGTGCAAGCGGCGGAAAAAGGCATTGTTTTTATAGACGAATTGGATAAAATCGCCCGCAAGTCAGCCAATCCTTCTATTACTCGCGATGTATCCGGCGAAGGTGTTCAACAAGGTTTGCTGAAAATTTTAGAAGGAACTATAGCGGCAATTCCCCCAAAGGGCGGTCGCAAACACCCCGAGCAACATTTGGTTCATATAAACACCCGCAATATTTTATTCGTATGCGGCGGTGCTTTTGAAAGGCTGGATAAGATAATTTCAAAACGCGTGAACTCCGGCGGCGGAATAGGTTTTGGAGCGGAAGTCGTATCAAAAAACGAAAGCAAAATCGGCGAAATACTCAGCAAATGCGAACCGGAAGATTTAATACGATTCGGACTGCTTCCCGAGTTAGTCGGCCGTTTGCCTGTTATAGTCAGTTTGGATGAACTGGATGAAGAAGCTCTTTTGAACATTTTAACAAAACCGCAAAATGCCCTTGTAAAACAATACACGGGGCTTTTTGCGATAGACAACATAGAACTTTCCTTTACCGAAGGAGCTTTAAAGGCTATAGTTAAAAAAACCATTGAGCAAAAAACCGGAGCACGCGGACTTCGTTCCGTGATGGAAAAAATTTTAACACCTTATATGTTTAAAATTTCAAAGCATTCGGAGCAAACTGTTTTAAAAATAGACGCAGAAATTGTTGAAAATACTTTGGCAAAGAGCAGGAAACAATAACAGCAGAGGTGACAAATTGACCGCAGAAAAAAATGAAACAGTTATCGGTAAAGAAGACGCAGGATTTCCTCGACCTGAGTTTGACAAAAGTTTCCCGGTTGTCCCTCTCCAAAGATTCGTGATGTTCCCGCGCATGGGAACAAGGCTTTCCATTGATAGGCAAATAACTCTGAACGCTCTGAGGCACATAGACGCTTCCAGAGGCTTTGTGATTTGCCTTTTGCAGAAAAACAGAGAAACGGATATACCTAAAGAAGAAGATCTGTATTCGGTGGGCATTTTAGCTTATGTAAAGGGGACTACCGGAACGCCGAACAATTTGCTTTTGGTAAATTTATTCGGTGTTTTGCCTGTTGATATAACACAGATTTCTTTGCAGGAAAAAGAAGGAGACAAATATTTCCAAGCATCTGCAAAACCGCGTTTTTTGGAATTTAAAGACAAAAAACTTTCAAAGCCTCTTGCGGAAAATTTGCTCGTTTCAATGGAGCAATATGCAAAAACCCGCCATAATCTGCCGGAAAATCTGAAAGATATTTTAAAAGGCATGCCACCGGAAGAGCGTTGCCTTATCGCTCACAGTTTTTTAAGAATCCCGGATGATGAACATCAAAATATCTTGGAAAGCTCTTCTTTAGAAGAGATGTATTCAAAAATAGACTTAGCGATAAATACCGCGTTAGATGTTCACAGGGTAATATCTCTGAATAGGCAACAAGTAGAAATAAAAATGCAGCGTTCCCAAAGGGAATACATGCTTCAGGAGCAAATTTCCCAGCTTCAAAAAGAACTGGATGAGATAAATGCAAATGGCCTGGATAGCGAAAATTTTTCAAAAAAAGCGAGGGAACAGAAATTCCCGCCTATAATCAAAGAAAAATTTGACGAAGAAATGACGCGTTTAAAATTATTAAACCCAATGAATCCCGAATACACCGTGGTTCGCAACTACATAGACTGGCTGCTCGCGCTCCCGTTTGGCGTTTATACCGAAGATGTTTTAGACATAAAAAGAGCGACCGACAGCCTGAATTCCAAGCATTTTGGCCTGGAAAAAGTAAAAGAGAGAATCTTAGAACATATAGCCGTTTTGCAAATGGCGCAAAAGCTAAAGAACAAAGATGTGAAAAGCCCTATTTTATGTTTTGTCGGCCCGCCGGGCGTTGGCAAAACAACCCTTGCAATGTCCATAGCCAATGCCATGAACCGAAATTTATCCCGCATCTCGCTCGGCGGAGTCCATGACGATGCGGAAATACGCGGCCATCGCCGCACTTACATAGGCTCAATGCCGGGCCGCATAGTGCAAGCTCTTCGCAAAGCTAAAAGCATGAACCCGCTGATTTTGCTGGACGAGATAGACAAAATGTCGAGTGATTTCAGAGGTGACCCGGCAAGCGCAATTCTGGAAGTTCTGGATCCGGAAATAAATACCGATTTCACCGACCATTTTATGGAAGTCGGCATAGATCTCTCCAGAGTATTTTTCGTGGCAACCGCCAACACCCCGGACGGAATTCCCGCTCCCCTGTACGACCGCATGGAAATTGTTCGCATACCGGGCTATTTGCATTTTGAAAAGGAGCATATTGCTCGTGATTTTTTAATACCGAAAATTCTTAAACAAAACTCGCTTTCCATAAAGCAGTTTAAGGTTGCAGATTCCGCTATAAACGGCATTTTACGTGAATATACAAGGGAAGCAGGCGTCAGGGAGCTGGAGAGAAAGCTGGAGACAATGGCTCGCAAACGTGCTATGGAATTGGTTTCAAGCAAAAAATTCACACCGCAAATCACTCAAAAACAACTCGCAACATACTTAGGCGTTCCGGATTTTGCCGGTCCCCGCCTTATAGACGAGAAGCGGGCCGGCGTTACAACGGGGCTTGCTTGGACTCCCGTTGGCGGAGATGTGCTGCATATAGAGTGCATACTTTTACCCGGCAAAGGAAAATTGCAGTTGACAGGTCATTTGGGCGATGTGATGAAGGAATCCGCTCAAATAGCTCTTTCTTTAGTCAGGGAACGTGCCAAGGAATATAAAATTCCGGAAGATAAATTTCGCAAAAGCGACATTCATTTGCATTTCCCGGAAGGCGCAACTCCCAAAGACGGCCCCTCAGCGGGCATAGCGATAACCATAGCCATGCTATCCACCTTTACAGGCAAGCTGGTTTCGCCTTTTGTAGCCTTTACCGGCGAGGTCAGTCTAATAGGCCGTTTAATCGCGATAGGCGGCTTAAAGGAAAAATCCTTGGCTGCCTTGGATTCCGGTGTGAAAAAGTTGATTTTGCCCAAAGACAACCAAAAAAATGTCGAAGATTTGCCGGATTTGGTCAAAAACGGTTTGGAAATCAAAATGTTTACGCATATAGATGAGGTGATAAAGGAATTGTTTTTTTAGATTTTGTACCGAACACTATACCCCAGCGAATTAATCAGCGTTTACAAAGGAGGACTCCTTTGATAAAACAGAGTTGTCGAAAACAGCAAACAAGCTGATAATAATATACAAATACATCGCCCCCAACCCACGCCAAATCATTTTCTATATTTTTCTTTAACCAAGAATGTATATTTGGGCTTATTAGCGGTCGTGGCGGACTAAGGTGCCCGCCACACTTGGTAGAGAATGGTTGTTTGGGCTTATTAGCGGTCGTGGCGGAATTGGTAGACGCATCAGCTTGAGGTGCTGACTCCTGAAAGGGAATGAAGGTTCAAGTCCTTTCGACCGCATAAAGTTTGTAATGGGAATTGCTTCTAAACAAGTGAGAGTTCGTTTTGCGCCAAGCCCAACGGGCTATTTGCACGTTGGCGGCGCACGTACTGCTATTTACAATTACCTTTTTGCAAAAGCCACAGGCGGAACCTTCTACCTGCGGATAGAAGATACCGACCGCAAAAGATACAACGAAGAAGCCCTGAAAGATTTGCTGCGAGACCTTGAATGGCTGGGTTTGGGCTGGGACGAAGGCCCATATTTCCAAAGCGAACGCCTGGAAATTTACGGCAAAGCGGCGCAACAACTAATAGATAGCGGAAATGCCTATTACTGCTTTTGCACGGAAGAACGCCTGCAAACATTGGAACACGGCTACGACCGCCATTGCCGAGATTTACCGCCGGAAGAAGCGAAAAAAAGAATTGAGGCGGGCGAAAAATTTGTGATAAGATTCAAATCACCGCCGGATGGCATAACAAAATTCAGCGACTTGATCAGGGGCGAAATAGAAACCCCAAACAAAGACCTAGACGACCTTGTTCTTTTGAAAAGGGATAAATTTCCAACCTACCATTTGGCAAGCGTTACGGACGACCACTATATGCAAACGAGCCACGTGCTGAGGGGCGATGAATGGATAAGCAGCACCCCCAAGCATGTTTTGCTGTATAACGCATTTGGTTGGGAAACCCCGTTTTTTTGCCACCTGCCTGTGATTTTGGCACCGGGCGGAGGGAAACTCTCCAAGCGCAAAGGAGCCGCATCCGTAGGGGATTTTAGGGACTTGGGTTATTTGCCTCACGCCCTTGTGAACTTCCTGTCGCTTCTCGGCTGGAGCCCCGGAGACGATAGAGAAGTGATGAGTTTAAATGAGATGATAGAGGCGTTTTCCCTTGAACGCATACATCCCAAAGCGGTGGCTTTTGATGAAAAAAAACTGGAATGGATGAATGGTATGCATATTAGACTGCTCCCTGATTCACATTTTGCGGAAGAATTAAAAAAACTTTATCCGAACGAAACGGACGAGAATAAATTTTTGAAAGTTGCCGCCCTATTAAAACCGCGCTTGAAATTCATAACGGAACTCAAAGCGATGTCCGATTATTTCTTTGAACGACCTCAAAAAATCGAAGATGAAAATGTAAATCTGATTGCGACCGAACTGAAAAACATTCCAAACGATAATTTTAATGCAAAAAGCATTGAAGAGGTTTTTGTAAAAATCGGCGAGAAGCACGAAATTAAACTGAGAACACTTGCGCAATCCGTGAGGCTTGCAATCAGCGGAGTTTCCGCCGGACCCGGACTTTGGGAAATTTTGGAATGTCTTGGCAAGGAAGAATGTATTTTCAGGTTGTGCCGTGTCAACTGAAGCATCGCTTTTTCCCATACATTTTTTTGACAGTGAAATATTCTGCAAAAAATGTGCGCAAATAAGAAAATTCAAAATATTTTCTCAGGAAAAATACGATAAAACCTACGGAAAAAGCGAAATACCGCCGAATAGCCCTCTGTTTTGCAGATGCGAAGAATGCAGCGATGCTGCAATTTACGCCACAAACGAATTTGCGCAGTTGCAAGAAGAGCCTACGCTTGGGCTTTGCAAAATTTGGGGAATGTCGAATTTGGAGGCCGGCGATATGGTTTTCCATCCGGTGGAAAAACTGTGCGCGGTTGACGGCGTAAATAGAATATCCGGCTCATTGCCTCAAATAACGCTTATAAACCAAAATAAGGAAAAAATTGAAATTCAGCTCGATGTTCAAACATTCGGAGAGCAAAATGCCGATGCGTTTTACAGGCTGTTTCCGCAAAATTCCAAAGATGCCCGCATAGGCGATCAAATTTATCATATAAAAACAGGGCTTACCGGCAAAGTTGTAGGTTTGGAATTCAATGGCGGGCAAACCGTTATTATCAAGTTTGAAAACGGAGATGTTGAAAAATATTATTGTGAATACCCTATTTATTATTTAACGGATGATGTTCTGGAACTAAATGCAAAATGGCGGTGCAGGGATTTGCCGTATTCGCAAAATTTGCAAATTTATTCGCGTTCAAAAGTTTTGCATGTGAATTGCTTGGCCCCGAATTTTAATGTTGTATGCGAACTGAATAAAATAATTTCTTCCATTCCGCAAATTCGCTGTTTTATTATGCGCATAATCTTGGAAAAATCCAATATAAGCCCGATTGAAATATACAAGGAATTGATAAGGAACGGCATATATATATGTTGCTGCGACGTTGAATTAAAAAATCAAGATGTATATATTACCGGTTTTTATTCCGTTAAAGATACTCCGAAAAATATTTACAGAGTTTTGCAGAAATTCCCCGTAAAGAAAGTAGATTTGAATATTAGAATGCACTCGGATATAAAAACAATAAAAACCATAAATGAAAGCGATTGTTTTATTAAAATAAGCAAAATGGGAAAAAACGTTCATATAGATGGCTGGGTTAAGAGCGAAAAAGAGAAGAGAAAGGCAAAATTAAAAGCATTTTTTTGTAGTTTTAGCCTCAGAATAGAAAACCACCTTTGGGTAATCAGTTAAAAACGGAGAATAGGTTGTGAAAAAAGGGCAGTTGATAATTAAGAGAAGCTTATACGTAATACTTGTATTTTTTTCTCTCTCGTTTTCCGCAAATGCGGAAGCCATTTTGGAATATGCATATAAAGCGGAATACGGCAAGGCTTTTAGCGAAATTTCGAATCTTCCGAAAGAAGATCCGAGCATATGCGTATTAAAGGGCGTTGTTTTATTCTCCAGATTTGACGATTTGGGAGATACTCTGGATTTAGATTCCGCCTTATCTATTTTGAAAAAATGCCAAACGAATAGTTTTTGGGAACCGTTGCGCCGCTTTGAAATAGGTTTTATAAATCACAAATTGGGCAACAATCTAAAAAGTTTTTCCGACACAAAAGATGCTGCGAAGGATTTAGCTTTGCGTTCGGACTTAGATTCAAAAGCATTTTATGCAATTTACGGTTATTATATAGAAACCCTCACGGATTGGATTCCGTTTGTCCGTTCAAAAAGGGACTCTTATTTGGCTGATTTGAAAACCGGTTTTGAAAAGAGCAAGATGTACGCTCCCATTTTCGGAACATCTCTCATTTGGATTCTTTACAAAGAAAAAAAGTACGACCAAGCGTTGAATCTAACTAATGCCATGTTGGAACGCTATCCCGAACATCCTGTGATTTTGCAAATGAAGGCGGATATGCTTTTCAAACTCGGCAAAGTTCAGGAAACAATCGCAATATACAAGCAGAGCGAGAAACTTTACGCCAAAAGAGCGCCTAACAGTATTCGCTATTGGTGTGCGGTTACCCATTTGGCAGCGAAAACCGGTGACGCTTTTTGGAAAGAAAAATTGCAAAGCGCGGAATACAACGCGATAAAACACCGAATGCCAAAGATTAGATAGGGGGAGGCAAGTATTTTGCTATCCATGCTCCAAGTGCTTTTAGTTCCTCTAAACACACCGTATGTTGCATATTATAAACGTGTTTTTCAACTACGTTTCCGTTTGATTTGAAAAATTCAAATGCCTTTTCGCTAAAAGCCGCCGGTACAACATTGTCTTTGCTTCCATATCCGAAAAATATCGGGATTTTTGCATTTACTCCGTTTAAAGGCATAGTCTCCGCTTTGGGGAAATTGGAGGAGAGGTTTGCCGCTCCTGCAAGTTTTTTTGGGTAGCGCATTGCGGTGTACAGAGCTAAAACTCCGCCTTGGCTAAAACCTATAAGCAAAATGTTTTCAGGTTTTATGCCTTTCTCAATTTCCGCATCTATAAGTTCTACAATCAGTTTGGAACTCTCTTCAATGCCTTTTCTGTCGGGATTATCTTCCAAGTCAAAAGTTACCCCGTCATCCATGAATGCAAGGTTGCACCATGCCCGCATTATTCTGCCGCCGTTTATGCTTATGGGTTTAAAGGGGGCGTTTGGGAAAACAAATCTGATAGCCAAATTCTGCGGCAACCCAAGTTCGGGAATCACGTCTGCAAAATCGTTGCCATCGGCACCAAGCCCGTGCATCCAGATAACCGAAGCTACCGCATTCTCCGCCGTTTCTTTTATTATGGAATCCAACATTCGGTAAAAATAGAAAAATTTATGTCCACACGTCACATCAATATTTGCCCTGCCACGTCACGGCAAACCCACCTCTGTAAGGTCGTCCCATTTTGCAACCACCGCCGCAAAATGGGCAAAAGTTACTTTGTTGCCAAAAAGAGCAGCAGGCAGCGTTGGTTGCTGAGGAAGAACCGAAAAAAATCAGTCTAGAAACAGAGTATGAAAAAAGATTTGGAATTCCCATAACAGACTTTGAGCTTTCAACAACTAGTGTATATTTTGGTAAAGAAAGTAGAGCGTGGAGTCATGATGATATTTTAGTAGTAACCAGAACTGCTTCAGGAGCATTGGCAAAATACCTAGTAAAAGAACAATGGGATGGAGTCACAAAATATTTAGAGACAACGCTTACTTTGGAAGAATGGCTGGCTTTTTTAAATAAATTGTATGAACTCCACATTAACGAATGGGAAGAAGGGTATATTCTTGGAAGAAAGCCTTACTATGACTCTAATTCTAAAAAGCTTGATTATTGGGAATTTATAATTTTTCCCTCGAATAAAAAAATGCTCAGATATGAAGGCTTAAATGCATATCGGCCGAATTGGGATAAGTTTATAAAAATAATGGATGATATGAAAGCGAGAATAAAAAAAGATGCGGTAGTTGAGGTAATTGAAGAACCCCAAGGATATTCTAAGAATAATTTCTAATTTTACAAAATGCCTGTGCAAATGTATCAATTAGGAAATAAACAGAAATTGCCTTTATATGCGTGGGAAAGTAAACGGCAGTTTGCGATTGAAATGCTTGCGCCGCATAACGCAAATATCCCTGCGAGCAGGATAATGCCCGGTTACGATGAAGGCGGCATGCTGAAAACAGTCAAGGCGAAATTGAGAGGGGCAGTGCAGGAGACAGAGTTTGTCGCGAATATCTCTTACAACCCGAAAGGGCAGAGAGAGCGGATTAAGTATGGAAACGGGGCGAGAACAAAATATGAGTATGACGAGAAAACTTTCAGATTGAAAAGACTGCTGAGTACCCGCAACAACGGTGCGGACAAACTGCAGGATTTGAACTACTTACGACCCCGTGGGGAACATGCGGCAGACAGCAACAGGTTGAATAGCACTTCTGTCAGGCAAACCACTGTGGGTTATAGCTATAACGAGCATGGCTCTATGGCTTCTATGCCGCACTTGAACGTAATGGAATGGGATTTCGCTGAACGGTTGTCGCATATCACAAGAGGGACTACTGAGGCGTATTATAATTATGACGGGAACGGAGAGCGGGTCAGAAAAGTGGTTGAGAAAGGAAACATTATTGAGGAAAGAATTTACCTTGGCGGGTTTGAGATTTTCAGGAAACGGGTGAATGGAAACCTTGAATTGGAGCGGGAAACGCTGCATATAATGGATGACAAGAGACGGATTGCAGTGACAGAAACACTGACTGTAAATAATGGAATGGTAGTTAGCAATCCTGCTTCGTTACAAAGATACCAGTTGAGCAACAACATAGAATCTGCGTCTTTGGAATTGGACGAAAACGCAAGTATTATCAGCTATGAGGAATACTACCCATACGGAGAAACAAGCTACAGAGCAGGGAGAAATGTTGTCGAAACCGGGCTGAAACGCTACCGATACACTGGCAAGGAGAAGGATGAGGAAAGCGGGCTGTATTACCACGGGGCTAGGTATTACGTTTGCTGGCTGGGGAGGTGGACTGCGGCTGACCCAGCGGGGCTAGCGGATGGGGTGAATTTATATGCGTACTGCAAGGGGAACCCAGTATCTCTGGTCGACCCGAACGGAATGCAGGCAGAGGAAAAAAATAAAATGCCATTTAAGAAGACTCCGATTGTTGAAATGGCAACTGGAGATTTTGACGGCGGAAATTCGGCGGTAAGAGATTCTGGAATAGCAAATAAAAAAATATTGAAAATTAATATGAAAAAAGTTGAAAGCATTCAAGATAAATTACAAACACCTGATCATAAGAGGTTTACATCAAAGTCGATTGATTCTAATATACGACAGGTCATAACAAATAAAAAAAATCCGATACAAGAATGGACTCTACCCACGAAAATAACTCCAATAGAGCAGGCAAACCGAAAAAACAATGAGGCTATGTATGAGATTGGAGAGCTCATATATCAAAATCCTATTGCATCACTATTTTATACTTTTTCCACCACACGAACAAAAGATCCTGCTTCTCAGTTAAACTATGTTCGTATCGGTGAATCATTTAACGCATTCATTTCAGGATTTGGAAGTGCGAACGTAAATATACCTAGAGACGCAAAACAGACAAGTGCCCGTATAATAACGACTGAAAAAACTGGCTTAACTCAATTTGACGGTAAATATTATTTCAATAGAGATAAAGAGGCTACACCAAAGGAATGTAAAATCAATGAAATTTCCCCTTCATTTTCAAAATAAGAGAAAAATACGATGAAAACCCAACAGTCACTAATCCTTTTACTTACCCCATTCTACGCAGTAGCTCTCGCTCAAATGCTTTCTGACTGTAACGAAGCAATACGGCTGAGCACGAATTATGCGGAGGCATATTACGATAGGGGCAATGCGTGTTATGAAAAAGGCGATTACGACGGAGCCATAGCGGACTATAACGAAGCTATACAGCTGAATCCGAATTATGCGGAGGCATATAACAATAGGGGCGTTGCGTATGGTAATAAAGGCGACTACGACAAAGCTATAGTGAACTATAATGCAGCAATATGTCTGAATCCGAATTATGTGGAGGTATATAACAATAGAGGCGTTGCGTATGGTAATAAAGGCGATTACGACAGAGCTATAGTGGACTATAATGAAGTAATACGTATGAACCCGAACTATGCGGAGGCATATAATAATAGGGGTGTTGCGTATGATAGTAAAGGTGACTACGACATAGCCATAGCGGACTATAACGAAGCAATACGTCTGAACACGAATTATGCGGAGGCCTATAACAATAGGGGCTATGCGTATTTGAAAAAAGGCGACTACGACAGAGCCATATCGGACTATAACGAAG
>LIUH01000050.1:18250-18376 GCA_001462225.1 Fibrobacteria bacterium GUT31
ATCACAATAGAGGCACTGCGTATGATAGTAAAGGCAACTACGACAGAGCCATATCGGACTATAACGAAGCTATACAGCTGAATCCGAATTTTGCGGAGGTATATCACAATAGAGGCACTGCGTATG
>LIUH01000050.1:18660-19069 GCA_001462225.1 Fibrobacteria bacterium GUT31
CACTGCGTATGGTAAAAAGGGCGACTACGACATAGCTATAGCGGACTATAACGAAGCTATACAACTGAACCCGAATTTTGCAGAGGCATATCACAATAGAGGTACTGCATATTCTGAAAAAGGCAATTACGACAGAGCCATATCGGACTATAACGAAGCAATACGTCTGAACCTGAATTATGCGAATGCATATTACAATAGGGGTGTTGCGTATGGTAAAAAGGGCGATTACGACAGAGCCATAGCGGACTATAACGAAGCGATACGTCTGAATCCGAATTATACGGAAGCCTATAATAATAGGGGTACTATATATTCTGAAAAAGGCAATTATAACAGAGCCATATCTGACTTTGCCGAAGCTATACGTCTAAACCCGAATTTTGCAGAGGCCTATCACAATAGGGGC
>LIUH01000051.1 GCA_001462225.1 Fibrobacteria bacterium GUT31
AGAAGCCGGAAAGTGGGGGTGGAAACAGTTCTGGCGGCATTCACAGATCACCTGGCGGTATGCCTGCGTATAACCCTTGATGCACCACTGCTGCGGCGGGGTAGGGGACGGTGGAAAATGAATACACAACTTCTGGACGAGGCTCCATTTAGAAACCAACTACAGCAGGAATGGTCAAGATGGAAACAGCTGGAGAAAAAATATCAGAACAGCGTCACGTGGTGGGACAGTTATGTCAAACGACATATCCGCTACTTGTTCTCGACGGAAGGAAGAGAGAGGGCGAGAGAAGCCACAATGATGGAAAATTTTTACTACTCCTGTATCTATGATATACTGCAAGATGCGACCCAGCCTAGAGAGAAGATAGCACTTCTCCAACACCTGAAGGCGAAAATAATAAGGCTGCACAACAAGAGGATGCAGTCTTTAACTTTAGATGCACGTGACGGCACACAGTATCAGGGAGAGACTCCGTCAATTTTCCATCTGGTACAAGGAAGGAAACGGCGGGACGCCCGAATGATCACCGAAATTATGGACGACAACGGACAACTGCACAAGACCACACGGGGCATATTGAATACCATGGTACGGTATATGACGAGGAAATACAAACCGATACAGGTAGATGAGACGAGCGTTGAACAGATGATGGTAGCAGGACACATAAGGGTGGCGGAGAGATGGAACGAAATTCTGGACATGCCTATATCGGAGCAGGAAATACAAACAGTGGTGAACTCAGTCGCGGGAAATAAAGCGCCAGGGAGTGATGGAATATGTATGGAATTCTTCAAGAAGAACTGGAAGACGGTTAAGGATGAAATGTTACGCATGTTTAACCAAATGTATGGTAACGGCATCATTAGGGAAAAACAGAAGAATGGGTTAGTTGTCTGCATTCCTAAGAAGACCACCCCCCAGAAGCCAGCCGACTACAGACCGATTACCCTGCTCAACACGGATTATAAGACGCTGGCACGAATAGTCGCAAGGCGTCTACAGCCAATATTGGAGGAGATACTGCATCCGAGTCAACATGGGGGAAGGCTGGGAGGAGGTATCTTTGCGGCAGTAGCAACGATTCGAGACGCGATAGCATATGCGGAGAAGACAAAAACCCCTCTGTGTGTACTCTCCCTGGACTTTACGGAGGCGTTTGATAGAATCTCCCACACTTACCTGTTCAAGCTGCTAGCTGAATATGGCTTTAGCGCTCAATTCATTGCTTTCATCACGAACATGTATGATCATACATTTTCATCAGTACTTATTAATGGGCATACCTCGGAGCCGTTTCCCATACAGTGTGGAGTACGACAAGGTTGCCCCTTAAGTATGTTGCTATTCGCCCTGTGTCTAGACCCATTGTTACGGAGCCTGGATGCAACACTCTCGGGACTCAGAATTGGCAGAACAACAAGAACAGCAGTAGTGGCATATGCGGACGATATAACTTTGTTTCTGACACAGCCAAATGACATCCCGGTATTAGCCGAAACAGTGAGGCGATACCAAGACGCAACAGGAGCATGCCTAAACGTACGTAAATCGAAAGCATTGGCGGCAGGTGCTTGGGACACGACGGTGAACATGATGGACATCCCGTACGCCACTGAACTGCCGATCCTTGGGTTCACTTTTACGAGTGAGATAGGACAAGCAGGGAAAAGTAGCTGGTCGAGGGTAACGGGACAGGTGCGAGCGATGGCCAGGGAAGGGTACGGAAGGGACTTATGCCTCACTCAACGAATTCAGTATGTGCATGCTTTCATACTGGCCAAAATATGGCATATAGCACAAATCTTTCCCATCCCAAAGGATCATGTCCGACAGCTAGCAACGGCAATAGCGTGGTTCATCTGGAGAGGAATGATATTCCGTGTACCTATGTCCACCCTACAAAGGAAAAGAACGGACGGAGGACTAGAACTAATGGATATAGAGGCGAAATGCTGCGCCCTCTTCCTAGTCAAACTGAGAGACCAAGGAGAAAAACAGGGAACCCTGACGGCTGCTTGGCTCCAGCAATGGGACCTGAGAGAACTGAAGGGAAACCCGCCACACGTAGAAAGGATTCCGAGGAAATTTGAATACCTTCGCATCTATGCACGTGAATGGGCCTACATGGAGACAAGGCAGCCGGGAGAAACACTCCGAACTTTTAAACGCAGGGTTTATGGAACGTTGAGGAGTATGGCCGCAGCTGCGACCCCACCACGCGAGGTGCGCGTACAACAGATCCACCCAGAGATCGACTGGGAAAGAGTGTGGACCAATATCCACAGTATACCATCATCGGAAACGGCCAAATCAGCATGGTACATGGTGATCCATGACTTGATCCCAACAAATACGCGACTGACCAGAATCAGTTTAGTGGACACTGACGAATGCTCATTGTGTGGGAAGCAGGACACTATGTTACACAGACTCACGGAATGTGGGGAGGGGGAAGACATATGGGAATGGACACGTATAAGACTAGCGGCAATACATAGGACGGAACGGAGACGAATCCCCCCAGGCTGGTTCCTGGGACCTGCTTTCCGACTGTGGCCACGTCAAAGACATATGGCGACACTATGGATCTTAGCACATTTAGTCTGCTACCTGGTGCACAATCGCACAACGCTGTCGCTGGAAGACTATATTGACTTCCTACGCAGGGCGCGGTGGAAGCACTATAAGGAGAAGAAGAGGCGGGACACAGTAGGTAATTATCTGGAGATACTATAGTCCGAGTGAGAGGTCCAGCCCCGAGAAGGAAGTCGACTACACACTCAGAGGTATTGACACATATACCACCACGAGAGCAGAGGTGTGTGTAGAGAGCACGGAGAGACTAGGCAGTAAACAACACGAGGTGATGGAGAGTAAAGTGACAGTGAAACAAACAGTTGAGATCTTGGTAGGAAATATACACTACAGAGATGTCCGCATAGTGTGGGAAGTTGAAACGGGTGTGTACAGGGTTGTATCAACAGTAAGTGAATAAATACGGATACAAAAAAATAAAAAAAAATCCCAGGTGGTGTCATTGGAATTGTTCATTGACATAA
>LIUH01000052.1:0-159 GCA_001462225.1 Fibrobacteria bacterium GUT31
TTATGTTGTATCCAAAAATAATTAATGTTGAACCGCTTGCCGAATATAAAATAAGATTGGGCTATGAAACCGGTGAGATTAAAATATTTGATGTATTGCCTTATATGTCGGGTAAATGGTATGAAGAATTGTACAATAATAGCTATTTTAAATCGGTTC
>LIUH01000052.1:364-11837 GCA_001462225.1 Fibrobacteria bacterium GUT31
GGGGATTGAAGAATTATCGAATTAGATGGTCATTGATCAGGGAATTCATTATGATTTTAGCAACAGTATCTCCAGTAATGGATAATAAATTATAGGCGTTGTATTTCCTGAATGATAATATGTCTTTTTTCAGGTGCTTTTCTAAAAAAATTATACATATCAATGTGCAGCAGATCACAAAAACATCGCTCCCAGTTAATATAATTATTAATCAATTCTATTTTTCCATCTCTTTTATATTCTGGAATTTTTGCCATAAACTTTTTAAGTTTTTTGTCACTTGCCATAAATTCGCTGAACAACTTAAAGTAGTTTAAATTGTCGCCAGGATAAGGAAAATGATCGCGGTCAAACTCAGAAGGATTATCTTCAAAATCATTAAAACTTAATGGAATGTTATAATCCAACATTGTTTTAAGGCCGTCTAATACTTTTTTAAAACTTTCATTTGCTTTCTGAAAAAACTCTTTTTCATGGCTTTCACGAATACTTTTATCATTAAATTTTTGAAAGAGAGCATAAAAAAAATTCTTTCGCATCGAATCGGATTGATAAGAAGGGAAAGCCCTCGTAATAGCAACCAAGTGGCATAATTCGTGGCAATATAATTCGCGTCTTCTGCAAACGGTTATATAATCTCTTGAAAGAAAACTAGGATTTGCTTCTTGTTGTTGAAAATTTGTCTCAAAATCCTTTTTAATTATTATGATGACAGTGTATATTGAGATTGTTTTTTGCAAAACACAACACGCCTCAAATCTAATATTGTTCGTATAAATAAAACTAATATTAAAATAACGGCTCAGATGAAACGGAATGTTTTTCATCCCATTGGTCTCAATTATAAAACGATTCCTCAATTCAGGGCGATCAAGGGGTACCTTTTCCAGTATTTCTCGGATAGAGTGAACAACATGTTGAACTTCCATTTATTATTACGTTGCAGCCTTCTTTTTTGCATTCTCGTCAAGCCATTCTTGGTTTTCATCCAGAATATTAAGAACGTCCTCCATATACCCCAGCACTTTCTCGCCGGATCCGGAAAATGACATATCCATCACATTGCTTTTTTCAAGGCGCAAACGTATATTATTCAACCGCTCTTTGTTTTCTGAAGAGTTACCCATAGCCGTACCTGCTTTTAGCATATATACCCTATAATTGATCTTCGGCTTTTTCTAAAACCGGGTTAAAATGGAATACTGCATGAAAATACAACACCCATATCCTTAAATTTACTAAAAAACCTTACTCAAAGAACCATAACACATTGGGGCTTTAAGTGTCAAGCTAAATTAGAAAAAAACCTAAATTTTTACAGTTTTTTTGACAATTCCCTGCCCCAGCCATAACACCTAAGAAGAATATTTACCACGGAGTTACACAGAGTTTTTAACACGGAGAGCGCGGAGGGAGACGCGCAGTCTACAAATCGCCGCCTCTGTGCCAGCCCGCCTGCCTGCCGCGCTGTAAAAACTCCGTAGGAGTCCGCCTACGAACCCTGACCGCTAGAATACGTGATTGTTTTATACCAATATGCGTTTTAGCGGTCAGGTTTCTGCGGCGGGGAATTACGGAAAATGTTTTTACAGCGCGGCAGGCAGGCGGGCCGGCACAGGGGTAGGTTTAAGGTTTCTGAAAATGATCAAGAAGGGGTTTCGCCTAACTTACTAACCAAAACTCCGCGAAACTCCGTGTAGTACTCCACGTCCTCCGTGGTTGATCTTAGGTTAACCCCTGTGCCGCGCGTGTGTCCCCCCCAACAAAAGCACGCGCAAAAAAAAGCGCCCAGCAAGATGCCGGGCGCCTTTATTAGCAATACGCGTTTGCTTTGTGTAGCTTAGTTTAGCTTACGGTGTTGGTGTTTTGGTATAAGAACTATCTTGGGGAGGCAACATATAGGTCTGAACAATAATATCACCCAAGTCCAACGTTTTAATTGTAATACTCGTTGTAGAACCCGTAAAGGTTATTGTTCCAATTAATTTACCAGGCTTATCGAATTCGTGGAACTCAAGAGTTGCATCACCATCAATTGTGCCCGAATTCCTATTAACACTGCCACTAAAAGCGGTCCTATAAACAGTATTGGCAACATCCCAAGCAGCGTCATCAGTACCATCTGTCCTGAATACTGTGGCCTGATTCCCTGAAAGAACGAAAGACACAAAATTACCTGACCAGAGTCCCTGCAACTCGGCAGGAGTTACATCGCCTTCGAACACCTTACCACAACCCATAAATCCCAATACCAGAAGAGGTACCAGCGCAACTAATAAAAGTTTTTTCATCATTAAAAACTCCTTTGC
This sequence comes from Fibrobacteria bacterium GUT31, assembly GCA_001462225.1. GTDB lineage: Bacteria > Fibrobacterota > Fibrobacteria > Fibrobacterales > Fibrobacteraceae > Fibrimonas. Next base: position 2,674 of record LIUH01000052.1, read on the forward strand.
GGCATTTGCCCGCCGCAGGCATATTAAAAAGCGCCACGCGCTCTTTTCACAATAAAATATATCATGCTCTTCTTAATATGTCAAGCCTTACACTCGATAATTAAAAAAAACCGTTATAATTCTGCCAAGGACATTCTCTGGTTTTGAAACCACCTCTATATGTAATTAATACCATTTTTTTCCAATTATGTCAAGGTTTATGCGTATTTTTTCAGAAAATTTGCATATGAATTTACCCCGAATTTTGTTAATAATCCACAAATTTGAAACATTTGTATAGTGGATTTTGAAATATAAACACTGAAATCGCCTGCCTTTTACATCAGCCCGCCCTATAAACAGGCTGGGAGGAGCAGGCCGGCAGCCTGTCTGTAAAACTCCGGAGGAGTCCACCTCCGAACCCTGATCGCTAAAAATGCAATGGTTATGTTTAGGTAATTTTTTAAAGATTTATTGTTACTACATGTTAGCGATCAGGTTTCTACGGCGGGGAGCTCCGGAAAATGTTTTACAGACAGGCTGCCGGTCTGCCCCTCCCAGCCAGCTTTCTGGGTAAAGCAAACGTTGTAACAACGCACCCCCCCTCTCCATTTTCAGAAATCTTAAACATCACACCGCTTATCTTTTCGCCAGTCCGCCTGCACGCCGCGCTTTTCAAACCCCTCCCACAAGCAACTCACTTGCCCTCACGTGAAGGGCACGCGGGATAAGTATCATAGATTGGTAATCGTCTCCAAATCAAGCCCGGTAATTTTTTGCACAAATTCAAGCGTCGAGCCTTCAGCCAGCAAGTTCCGCGCAATTTTTAGTTTTTCGCTAACATGGCCCTTTTCCATGCCTTCCTCAATACCGTCTTCCCTGGCTTCCTTACGGGCGACAGCTATCGCGTCATCCAGATTCCATTCCGTAAAAAGCATACTCAGCACCTCCATTGCATGTAGTTTCAAAAACTCCTTAAGTATACCATGTTTCACACAATATCTGACAGTCTTTTTTATCCCTTCCTCCCTGCTGCCCAGCTTTTTAATAAACTCACGCGCCTTGGACACGAACACGCTGTACTCCTCAAGCTTTTCACAGCGCGCCGCTATTTCACCGTTCCGGCCATCGTTGATGTTTACCACTCTTACCACCAGTTCCAACGCCGGAGTGTCTTTCTCCTCAAGGCCGAGTTCCTTCAGTTTTTCAAACGCTTCGGACAGGCGGTAAATCTTTTTGTCGGGGAATGGGTCTGTCCCGTTGTAGAGCACGAAGAACTCGGGCCGGGGGATTTTAAGGAGCTTTGCCGAGTAAACATTCCCACCTTCGATTATTTTCTCGTACACGCGGCCTATATACATCAGAAGCCGCAGGGCCATGTTCGCGTTGATTGTACTCTGGTGTTCCACAAGCACGACGAGTTTACCGCCGATCTCGAATGAGACGTCGTTAATCCGCCCCATAAACAGCGCGTTTTCAAGCGTGTTTATTGTAACCGGTACGTCCTTAGGCAGGCTGACGCCCTCGAGCGCGCAGTACAGTTCCCGTAGTATGTCTGGGTCCGAGAACAGCATGGTAAACATGCTGTTTTTGAATTTGTCGTTAATAATCATACCCCTATATGGGTGCGCGCATGTAGTATGCTTTATCGAAAATAAAATTATCGTCAAAAGAGATTACAGAAAAAATTAGTAGAGATGAGGATGATTTAACAGAGAAAAGGACAACTCGCCAGTCCTGCGGAATGGCGAGTTCATTTGTCTCCAATCGCTTCCAGAATAAAACGTTTCTGCTGCGCAAATTCATTCGATACGGGGAAATCGCGATCCCGCGGACGGGGCGGAATAACTTCAATCTTATTCGTAATCTTTCCCGGCTTGCCGTTCAGAATGTAGACTGTGTCTGATAAAATCAACGCTTCTTCAACATCGTGGGTGATAAAAAGGGTGGAAACTTTCATCTGCTCCGCAATTTCGGCGTACCATGCCTGCATTTTCCTGCGCGTGATTGCGTCCAGTGCGGAAAAGGGTTCGTCAAGGAGGATGACTGAGTTATGTGTCATGCAGGTGCGAAGCAGGGCGGCGCGCTGGCGCATTCCGCCTGAAAGTTCGTACGGGTATTTTTTTTCATAACCGGTAAGGCCAAATATCGGGAAAAAACAGGCCGCCTGTTCGCGGGCGGCTTTTTTCTTTTCTCCGCGAATCAAAAGCGGCAGGATAACATTGTCAAGCACGGTGCGGTATTCAAGGAGAAGATCCTTTTGCAGCATGTAGCTGACTTTGCCGCTAACGCCGGTTATATCCTCTCCGTTCAGGTAAACCCTGCCGCCGTCCGGTTTTTCAACGCCGGAAAGGACGTTAAACAGAGTTGTTTTGCCAACGCCGGAGGGCCCCAAAAGCGAAATGAAACCGCCTTCCGGCAGTTCAAGGCTGATGTCCTGGACTACCGGAACTTCGTAGTATTCTTTAACGATACCTTCGCAATAAAATTGGGCCGTGTTATTTGTAAACATTAAGGCAGGTATTCGTTGGTAAAACCGCCGGAGCCGATGTTTTTTTCCAAAAGGCCCTGTTCAAACATCCAGCGGTAAAAGCCTCCCCAGCGCGCGGGATCGATTTCTCCCCAGCGTTTTGCGTCTCCCTGATAACGTACCGCAAGGTACTGTTGGCTTCGCGTAACGAGCGTCCTATCCAACTCCGGCGCGTGCTTTAAAAGAATTTCCGCCGCTTCCGCCGGATTCTGTATCGCGAAATTGTAACCCCGACTTACGGCGGAAAGGAACTTTTTCGCTGTTGCGGGATTGGCTTTAGCCCAGCTTGTATTCGCGACAAGGACAGGCGTGTAAAAATCGAGCTTGCTGTCGATGGTTCCCAAATCAAGGTAATTTATATTGATACCGTTAACTTCGGCGGCAATGCCGTCCCACGCGTAATAGATCCAGATGGCGTCCACATCGGTTTGAAGGGCGGAAAAAGCGTCGGTCGCGAAATTGGGAATCATCCTGACTGAGTTAAAGCTGCCGCCGTCGTTTTCAACAATGTGGCGCACTACCGCCGTAACAAGCGGCGTTTCCCATGACGCGAAACGCTTGCCCGTCAAATCACGCGGGCTGTTTATGCCGCTCCCTGCAAGTGACATTATCCCCGATGTGTTGTGGCTGATTATCGCCGCAACCGCCGTTACGGGAAGCGCGTCCCTGTCTTTGGCGATTGCCGGCCCCATCGATTCCTGAAAACTAACAGCGAACTCGGCTCTTCCCGACGCCAAAAGGACAAGCGCTTCATCTTCAGGCGGCTGGGTTATTGTTACCGTCAAGCCTTCTTCGGCGAACCAGCCCTTATCCAGCGCGACAAAAATGCCGGTGTGGTTTGTGTTCGGCGTCCAGTCCAACAGTACGCGAATGTTATTAGTGTCCTTGCCGCCTGCGGCAAAAACCAGAGCGTTCATGGCGAATAACAGTATCATCGCCGCCAAATTTTTCTTTTTCATAATTTCTCCTTATTATATAATCTTAAAAAACCAAAAACCTAACCGTGGTTTTCAGTAATTCCCTTTCTGTAAGGCATTGCCGCTTTTTCAATCAGTGATACAAGTTTTATCAGCAAAAGACTCAATGCCGAAACCAAAATGATTACCGCGAACATTTTATCAAACGAATATGATCGCCTTACGCGAATCATGTAAACGCCGAGTCCCGCATCCCCTCCCAGCCATTCGGCAATTACCGCCCCGATGATTGAGTAGGAGCCCGCTATTTTTAAACCGGAAAAAAACGCCGGCAGCCCCTGCGGAATTTTTATGTAAAAGTACAACTGCCGTTTCTTCGCGCCCATTGATTGCAGCATGCGTAACGCGTCATTGTCGGCGGAGGCAAACGCGCCCAACAGGCCGATTGTTACGGGGAAAAAACAGGTTAAAAAAACCAGCATTATCTTTGGCGCAATACCGTAGCCCATCCACAAAATCAAAAGCGGCGCGACCGCGATTACGGGCATGGTTTGGGTAAGCAGTAAAATTGGCGTAACGGACTGTTTGATAAAACGGTTGGCGTCCATTATTATCGCAAGAACAAAAGCCGCCGTTACCGCAATCGCGAGACCGGATAACGCTTCCAGCAAAGTGTAAAGAAGATGCCTCATCAGCAGCTGGAAATCCCCGGCGAACGCAGCCAATACCTGCAAGGGGCCCGGCAGCATATAGGGCGGAATAATTCCGCTGATGTTTAAAAGCTGCCAGATAAGAAGTATGGCGGCTGCCGGAATAAACGGCAGCCATGACTTGTGAGGAGACCCGGCCGGTTTAAATATGTTTGGCGATTTTTTCATCGATAGACCATGTTCCGCCGTTTGGGTTATACGCAACTTTTATGTAGGTCAAAAGGCTTGCCGCCCCCTCCCTGATACATATCAGCTGACATTCCTTAGCGATATCCATCAGTTTGTCGAAATCGCCTTCGATGACAGTTTCAAACGGACCCACAACTGTTTTTAAGCCCGTACTTTTTATGTACGCGATTACCTTGTCAACAATTTCCAGCACTTCATCTCCTGATACCGATTGGGGCAGTACCTGAATGGCAATACTTGCAGCCGGTCTTTCCATAAATCCTCCTTTGTGAACAATAAAAAACGCCCCCGCGGAAAAACCGCGAAGGCGTTTAATTTCGATCAATAATAAAATAAATCGATTAAACATTTCCCTCCGCCGGTATTATCCGGATCAGGTACGGCGTTTTAAACGCCAAGGGTTCCGGGCGTCAATCCGCCCAATCTCAGCCGAAACCGCCTGACCACATAAAATGTGATCAAGCCAATTCAGCACCCCAAGTTGTCATTTTTACTATGCAAATTTTTCAAGAAAATGTCAATGCGTGGGCTTGACAATAATCTTCTTTTTTTGTATGTTAAAATTCCCGTTACTATACAAGAAGGAAAATAGAAAGGTTGTTGATATGAAGACAGTATTTCCCAAACTCGCGTCAATAGAACGAAAGTGGTTTATCATTGACGCCGAGGGTAAGGTTCTGGGCAGAGTGGCCGCCAAAGCGGCATCCATTGTCCGGGGCAAAAACAAGGCAATTTTTGTTCCCCATCAGGAAGTTGGGGATTTTGTGGTAGTTATAAACGCGGATAAGGTTGTGGTAACCGGAAGAAAGGCACAGCAGAAGCTGTATTACAGACATTCAGGTTATGTCGGCGGCCTAAAAACCAGCAATTACGAGAAGTTAATCGCCCGTCATCCGACAAAGCCGCTTGAGCTTGCCATAAAAGGGATGCTTCCCAAGGGCCCGCTTGGCAGGAAATTGGCAAAAAACGCCAAAATTTACGCCGGGGCCAGCCATCCGCATAGCAGCCAAAAACCGGCGCCTGTTGAGGCGTAAAGAGGAAAACACATGATTAAGAATCTTGGAATTGGTACAGGAAGAAGGAAAACATCGGTAGCGCGCGTTTATATTCGGGACGGAAGCGGCAAAATCACCGTAAACGGCAAGGATTTAAACGTTTATTTCCCTCAGGGCGAACACGCGCAGATGGTTCGCCAACCCCTGATGGTTACTTCCGGTGAAAATAAATATGACGTATTGATCAATGTTTACGGCGGAGGAAACAACGGACAAGCCGGCGCCTGTCGTCACGGGCTCGCGCGGGCGCTTTGTCAGGTGGATCACACCAATTATACCAGCCTGCGCAGCAATGGCTTCCTTACCCGCGACCCGCGTATGGTGGAACGGAAAAAGTACGGAAGGCCCGGCGCACGGCGGCGCTTCCAATTCTCCAAGCGCTAGTTTCCGCGGCTCTTGGCCAATGTTCATTATCTCACTCAAAACAGAAGCCGCCGGAGAGCGAATTGAGCTTTCCGACGGCTCTTTGTTTTCGTTTAAAGTTTGCTATTTGCCGCCGGAAATGCCCGCTTATCACGACATTGCCGAAGGAAGGGAAATCAACGCGGCTGAAGAAGAGGCGTTCCGTTTTGCGGCGGAATGTCTTAGAGCAGAAAAGACTGCCCTGCGGTTAATCGCGAGGGCCGAACAATGCGGCCCAAACCTGATGCGAAAACTGGAGAAACGTAAATTTACAGCGGCCTGTGCCGGTGCGGTAATTTCCCGTCTCTATGAACTAAAACTTGTCGATGACAGGCGTTTTGCCCGTCTCTGGCTTGAATCGCGGCTGCGGCTTGCACGCAGTCCCCGGCGGCTGCTTTCTTCCCTGTGCGGACACGGCATAGACCGCGACGATGCAGAAGCCGCTCTTAAAGCCGTGTTAAATGAAGAAGAGACGGAACTTGCCCTGCTGAAGCGCTTTGTAAAAAAACATTCGCGAAAAGTAGGCCGCGAGGGGGAAGATGGAGAGCGCTCACTGAAATACTTGTTAAAAAGCGAAGGGTTTTCGCCGCAGGCAATCACGCGGTTTTTGGACGAAGAATAACTGTGTTTTTAAAATATCATCTTTACAGAGTATTTAGTAATCTTATAAAGGCCAAAAAAAGCAAGCGCCGGAATCAGGATATTTGACAGCATGAAAAACATTAAATAATTTATTGTATCTTTAATAGCCGCGTTAGATATATTCTTGGCAGTTAATATATATTCCGTTATCGTTACGCCAATTCTTCTTAATCCTCTTAATTCATTTTCCATTTTTAAGGCGGCTTTTTCACTTTCTCCCATTGAAAAAACAAGGTTATTAACATTGTCTGATAATATTTTTTCCTCAAGAAGCGTCGATACACCAAGGGAAACCGGCAGGGAGAACACTATTACAAGGCTGATCAAAACAGCTGCAATTGCTATCCTGTGCGCCGGAAAAGTGCCCTTCGAATTTGGCTGAGATACCGCGTTTTTATTTTTCCATATAGCTGAAATTGAAACTATCACGCAAATTGGAATTAAAATGAAAAAAGCTATAGATATAAAAATTGACAAAAGTATTTTTTCAAAAACCAAAACCCCGTACGCAAACAGAAACAAATTGGAAATTCTGTTTAATGTTTTATCAAACGGGGAAAGAGATTCCAGAGGTTCTACGGCTACAAAAACAACCCTTGCTTCGGCTGACTGTAAAACGTTGACAGCGCCATACACCGATCTCAAAGCAGCCCATACAGTTAGAATTTGTTCGGATTTTTCGGTAAGTGATTTTTGTATACTTTTCCCTGTTTTGCTCTCTGTTTGAGTCTCCGTCCTGCTGTTATCCTGCCACGCAAGTATCGGACCGAACGGCTTAAGGCCGATGTAAAAGGAAGAAATGCCAACAATTATCAATAAAACCGTAAAAATTATTCGTTTTACCATAAATTTTCGTGTTCTTATCCTAACCTCTTAACAGCATTCCAGTCAAGTTGGTATTCTTGCAAAAGCCTCTTGACAACTTAGTCCAGTCTGGACTAAACTTATATTATGAAGTATGAAGACCCTAAAGATAATTATGATTTTGTCGCCAATGCACCAGCAGCGGCGTATTTAACTAAAACCGTCTCAATTCATGAGGCCAAGACCAACCTGTCGAAACTGATAAAACGGGCGGCTGCCGGGGAAACAATCTACATTGGTTCTTACGGCAAACCGGAAGCGGCGATTGTTTCAAGCGAATCTGTACCAAAGAAAAAACCAGTCAGTGAAGCTTTTGGCTGTATGAAGGGAAAAATTGAACTTCCCAAAGGCTGGGACGATCCGGTTCCGGATGAAATAATTGATATCATGATGTACAGCATGCAAGGTTTGGAGGATTGGGGTCATAGACCCCTTGAAGTAAAATGAACAACTGGTTACTCGATACCAATGCTCTTATCTGGTTTTTTGAAGGTTCTCCGCGCATGGATTCCGCGAAAGAACTCTTTTCCCTGCCCGGAGCAAAAGTTCATATAAGCGTGGTTTCATGGTGGGAAATAGCAATTAAAGTGCGTTTAGATAAATTACCCATTAATGTCTCTGAATTGGAGGCATTTGTTAATGAGTACAATTTTTTTGACCTGCCTCTAACAAAAGCTTTCCTCAAAGCATACCTTGATCTGCCAAATATACACAAAGACCCATTCGACCACATGCTGCTGGCCCAAGCCATAACCTGCCCCATGCGCTTTATCACAGGCGACGCTCAACTGGCGGATTATTCGTCATTGGTGATGGTGGTTTAAGGCGTTTCTCTCCATTCAAAAAAATTAAAATTTCTCTTGACTTGTTGTACTAGTACACTTATAATTGTACTAGATGAATAGTACAAAAGCAAGGGCAAAAGCTGGTGCAGCAAAGAGCGCAAGTCATGAGGAAGCTATCAATTTTACGCTGGATCCGGAAAATGGGACGCCGATTTACAGGCAGATTATCCAGCAGATTGAGTACGCCATCCTGTCCGGTCGGATGCAGCCCGGCGACCGCCTGCCGACAATTCGCTCTCTTGCGGTAGAACTGAAAACCAATCCCAACACCATCGCCAAGGCTTATGGTGAACTGGAAATTCGTGGCATACTGGCGACACAGGTGGGAAGCGGAACTTACATCTCCGACAAAAAGCCGGTGATGGAAGATGACAGCCTGAACCGGAAAATACGGGAAGTGCTGGCGCGTTTTGTTAATGAAATGCGAGATCTGGGAGTTGATAACCGGGAACTTATTAAATTGATCGAGTCATTTATCAAGGAGTAATCATGAAACTTCGTTTCATGTTCGATTTTACTGTGCAGCAAAAGCCGCACGGCAGGAGGTTAAAAATATGAGTATTTTTAATTCTAACGGCCATGAGCCGCTGGTAAGGAATAAGCCATTGAAAACAAAACAGGATTTTACGCTTTTGTTATTGCGGCTTGTTGTGTTAGCTGTCACTGCGGCAATAATCTTAATCGTTTTTCCCATGCCGGAAAATTCGCGGAACTGGACAGAAATAGGAGCCAGTATCGCTGTTTTTCTTGTCATGTGTCTGCTCGTTTTTTCGATCCGCAAGGCCGATGAATGGCAGCGCGCCATTGTCCTGCGCTTCGGAAAATTCCGCAAGGTGCGCGGCCCGGGGCTATTCTTCCTCTTCCCGCTTGCGGACAGAATTGCGCAGACAGTTGACATCCGCATCAGGGTATCGGATTTTTCCGCGCAAAAAACTTTGACAGGAGATTCCGTAACGGTGGATGTTGACGCTCTCTGTTTCTGGCTTGTGTGGGATCCGCAGAAGGCCGTTCTTGAAGTTGAAAATTACATT
>LIUH01000052.1:12106-12326 GCA_001462225.1 Fibrobacteria bacterium GUT31
AACGGTTCTGCATATCGAGATTACCGACATTCAGATACCAGAAGCTTTGCAGGATTCGCTTTCACGGGTTGCGCAGGCGGAGCGTGAGAAGAAGAGCCGTATCCTTCTTGCCGAAGCGGAAATTGAAATCGCGCGTAAACTTGAGGAAGCGGCAAGAATTTATTTGAGTAACGAACCTGCAATGAAACTGAAAATACTTTCGATACTGAACGAAGGTTTG
>LIUH01000052.1:12471-13158 GCA_001462225.1 Fibrobacteria bacterium GUT31
TTCGATACTGAACGAAGGTTTGAAAGCGGGCAACTCAATGATGCTTGTTCCTAATTCAATAGCGGAAGAATTGGAAACAAAAGATATTTTTGGTTTGAAAGCGCTGAATGAGGTGCAGAGGATGAAGAAGGGGGAATAGACGATTCCGGCGCATAGCGCCGTTGCATATCCACTACTATTCTCATCAATAGTACAAAAATGGCTTCTTGACAAATCGTCTTAACTTGCTATACAATTTTGTATGGACGGGAGAAGCAGTGTTTACGTGGACAGAAGAGAAGAATCAACTAAACAAGAAGAAGCACGGCTTTTATCTGTCGGACATTGTGGACATTTTTGATGATCCGCATTTGATAGAATGGGTTGATGCGGCACATTCATCTTTGAATGAGGATCGTTATATCGGTTTGGGTGTTTTCCATGATGTGGTTTTATTTGTGGTCTTTACTGAACAGGAAGACGACATTCACCTTATCACGGCGCGGGAAGCCGAACCACATGAAGAGAGGTTGTATTATGAATACTACAGAAAAAGCACGGATAGCGGCAGAGATTAAGGCTTTTAAAAACAAGGATTTTACAGATTGCCCACCGCTGACGGAAGAACAAATGAAGGAATTCAAGCCTTCACATCTGCGGAACATGGCAAACTATAAGCCCATAAAGAAGACGGTAAATGTCCGGCTT
>LIUH01000052.1:13329-19583 GCA_001462225.1 Fibrobacteria bacterium GUT31
ATGAATACCATTCTTCGGGAAGCAATGTTGCATTCTGTACCTTGATTATTTATTTATCATTATCCCAAATAAGTAGGATGAAAACTTGCCTTTAAAGGAAATATAAAATGAGTAACGTTCACGTTACTACTCAAGGAATAATATAAATTTCGTTAATATCTTTCACCAATTGCAGTACGTAGCCGCTGTTATTTGAATTATACGCTAAGTTAATGTCAAATGCCTTGAGCGCATCTTTATTTCCACTGTTACCTATCTAAAGACTGTGAAATTTTGTTTTTTTCTCTCTCGGCAACAATCTGCTTTTTGGCAGGGAGGCTGAACGATTAGTTGGGTTAAATGGATTTTCGTATTTTTTTCAGTGAATCTTCAAGGGATTTTTCAAAAGAAATCCTCAAAGATGTTGAAAAATCATCAAGACATCTGTTTACAGCAAGCAAAACATCTGCCGGGGTTGCTTCTTCGGGCTTAAAAAGCTCAAAAACTTCAATTTCAAGGGCATTTGCCAATTTTACTAGGGAAAATGCGGAAACCCAGCCTCTTTTTGACTCAATATCAGACAAATAATTAGTAGAAATATCCATTTTTTCAGCCAATTTGGCTTGCGACCAGCCTCTTCTCTGTCGGTATCGTTTAATATTCCGGCTTAGGAGGTTTCGCAAACTTTCCTCATCCATATCTACTACTCATCCCTTTACCATGAATTGAACATTGTGGTATTGGCCGCATTAGCCATTTGAGGTTCTCTTTTTTTTAATTTTCTTTTGTATATCTAACAACTCATTAGCCTGTTTGATCAGATAGTCTTGTAATAAATCATCCAGCTTCGAAAAAACACCCGCTAAATGCTCTAATTTTACTTCAGTCATTGATGTTGAAAACATATCACCCTTTCCAGTTTTTAACCATTCTTTATTGACCTTGTAAACTACCGAAATCAAATGGATAATTCGTTCACTTATCTTGCGGTTGCCCATTTCGATATCACAAAAATAACTTTGAGAGACAAATACCCCTTTCGCAAACTGTCTCTGGGAAAGTTTTAATGCTCCACGAACCGCTTTTAAGCGCCCGGCAATTGAATCCGTTTTGACCTCCTAAAGTGCCTTTTTACACCTATTTTAACATGGTAGCTAAAAAACGGCTTGTGGGGCAAGCATATTTTGTGATTTTTTTCTAATTAGTAAATGATTGTATTGACATGCTTATTTATGTATCATATACTGCTTATATTGTAATCAATTGAGAGGTGGAACTTGAATTCCAGAACAGACAAGTTTGATAAATTTAGCAAGGTATTTGCCAAATTATCCGACGAATCCCAGGACAAATTAGTAAAAACTGCCCATCGTCTGCTGGAAACACATCAATTTGTGGGTCATAGGACCATCAAACAAACAAGAATTCGGCAAAAAGAAGACATCTGTAGAGGGAATTAGTAATGGCTACTAAAGTTGTTGACATAAAATGTCCAAATTGCGGCGCCGCAGTAGATACAGCCCAAAAAACGTGTAAATTCTGCAAGCAGCCGGTCATCATCTCATCGTTCACCAGTGTTTATGATATGCCCATGCCGCTGATAAACCAGTACGCCAACGCATACCGGCAAGCGCTGGCACAGTCACCTGAAATTAAGGAAATCAACAATTCGCTTGCCATGTGCTATCTGAAACTCAAGTTGTACGATAAGGCTCTTGCCGCGTTTGAAAAAGCTATGGAGGATAATTTTGACAATTCTGAAACTTTCTTTTATGCCGCTATTTGTCTGCTTGGCGGTAAAAAGGCTTTTCTTGTGCAGCGTTCGGAGATTGACAAAATTGAGGAATATATAAACGCTGCGTTGATGATAGAGCCGAGAGGTATCTACCATTACTTCCAAGCATACATTAAATACGATTATTTTAATCGTAAGTCTTTTAATACGTCTCCGACATATCAGGAGGCATTAGATATGGCAAACGGCGCGGGAGTGTCGCCACATGACATTGAGCAACTGTATGGGATTTTGGGTGTTTTGCGCCCGGAAACCTTGTAGCTTAAATTGTGAGAAAGGGAGGAGAGCCATTATGGTAACAAAGATTTGGCGTGGGAGTGGATAAACCATATTGTGTTTTAGGTTTTGCGACAACCTGAAATAAATGCCGCAAAAAAATAAAATCAGGAGGAATACCATGTACGATATATACCGCTTATACGGCAGAAGTCCCTTGGAGGAAGCATTGGAATTTATTGGGCCCATTATAGGCATTATTGTGAGTTTAATTGTTCTCAGTATCATCATACGTGCTGTTAGGTCAAAGGGTAAAAAAGGTATATCAAACGGTATGGATATGGATCACGGTTTCTTGGGAATGCGCGGCAGAACACGTGAGCAAAAGAATGTCATAAAATATTTCAATAGTACTGGTATATTGGGTGCAATTTTCCGAATATCCAATGACACATTTGATGGTATTTTAAACAACAAAGTGCGTGAATACGGAGAGCAACTCGATAAACGGGCTTTGGAAGCTCATGGGATGGATGCCGACGAGGTCAAGGAAATTCCCCCGATACGCGTTGAGAACTACTTTTCGGGAAGTCGTTACTTCAAGATGTTCCGGGATCATACATTTCGCGCTTCCGAATATCAGATGTCATATTTGATGTTCAGCGAAAAGCAACTGTATGCGTATAGTCATACTTTCGATTTGACCAGTGCAAATACGACCGAACAGACTAGAGAATACTTTTATGAGGATATAACCAACATTGATGTTACAAAAAAACAAATCGAATTTCCTGACCCTCGTCCCTTAAAATATATTTTTGGCGGGATAGGGGCTATCATAGGAGGTTCGATTTTAGGAGTAATTCTTTTTATACCGGGACTAATCGCTGGCATATTTATAATGGCATTTTTGGGTTATTCCCGGAGTGTTGTTGACAATCTAGTTTTACGGTTGACTGTTTCAGGTGATGAATTTGTTTGTGCCATGCGACCTGAAAATATAACGGCAATACAGGGAATGAAGGCGAAAATCAGGGAAAAGAAAGAGTAAAACACTAAGCGGTCATAAGAACGATGATCCTTATGACATTTCAAACGATGTGACAACTGTATGCGATTTTGGGTGTTGTGTGCCCAGAATTCTTGTAAAGGAGGAGGCTGAATTATGGTAACAAGGATTTGGCGTGGGAGCGGGTAAAATCCCATTAAGTATTGCCGTGCAGTTTTCAGACACAAAAAACAAATTTACAGGAGGAATTTTCAGATGAGTAACAGTCGTAATTATACTTTTATCGTGGGGTTGATCGTCACTATAATTGGTTTCATCTCTTATGCGAGCGGAATCATTCTGGGAGTATTCGGTATCGTTGCTAGTTTTGGGGGTGGAGTCATTATTGCTATTGGTCTTTCTATATTGGCATTAAGTCCACCCTTTGCTGCAATCATTTTGTCTGTGTTCATTACCGTTGCTCATTTTTGGGATGGAATCAGTTTAGATGCGTTTTTTGGTAATATTGTGTTTATTGCCATTGGTCTTGTTGTGTTGACATTAGGCTTATTCTTAACTATAAGAGCGCAGAAATACAAGGCATGGGCGGATCATACGGCTTGATCGCCGTATGGGTTTCAAATAAAAGATAAATTCACAGGAGGAATTTACAGATGAGTAACAGTCTCAATAGGACTTTTATCGTGGGGTTGATCATTAGCATAATTGGTTTCTGCTTTTATGTGCGTGGTTTTTTTTGGTCATTGTTCGTTGTCGTTGCTGATTTTGTGCGGGGAAATGGAATCAGTTTGAATGCATTTTCTGATAATGGTGTGTTTACTGTCATTGGGCTTGTTGTGATGGCATTAGGTGTATTCTTAGTTGTAAGATTTGCCAAAACATTGGCGCCGAAATAGACAAGGCATTGACGGATCATCCAATGCTGAATTTGCCAAGAAGGATTTGGCGCGGATGTGGAAAATCACTATTGCCATCGAGGAAGTCACGGGCAATGCTAGCGCGTTTTGACCGGCGCAGTAATTGATTTCAAGAGCAAAAAGCTGTCACTAATGACATTTTTACCGATGTATTTAGTGATCGTTTGCTTTTATGTCATAACATGGGAGGATTTATTTTGTCGTTCACTTCCATAGCTGAACTCGCCAACGGCGAACGCATAGGCTTAGGGGCGGTTGAAATTACATCCGTCCCTCATTTGTCTATCCTTCAAAAACGCTTCTCTACTGTCGCCAATATCGATACCGAATACAAGCAGGACATGGCGCGTCTGCTTTCAGAGGTTTTTCAAACTTATAAGAACGCTTCCGGTATCTGTCAGGACATTTCGTTAGAACTTTTGTGGTCAACGCAGGAGGTTAAAAATCAACCGTACAAGGCTTCAATAAAACTGCATATTATTATCCGCGCCATCGGCAACAACAACGCGGATATTGAAAATACAATAACATCGCTAATGCGGAACTGCAAAGCGACGCTTGATTTTGGAAAATACGATTATAGGGATGCCGATTTCAAGGAGTTGGCTTCTCATGTTCGTAACATAAACGGTCAGTCAATAAAAGCTGTGGTTAAGAGCGAGCGGCTGGAGGTATTGCAAAACAACCTGCTGCCTTACTGCTTTGCGTTTGACCGGCTCCCCGTTACGGAAAACGATCTCAGCCGTGTTGTAAGTTCGCTTATTGATTACCCCAACTGTGCCGTTTCTTTTCAGTTGATACCCGTTACATACTCCGCCGAGGAAGCGGCGGTTGTTGATAAAAACGCGCAAATGCTTGATACGCTCTCGAAAGGTGTTATGGAGCAGGGGATAGGTAATGTCAGTTTTGCGTTAGCCGAAAAACACGCCGAAACATATAAATATTATTCACGCAATAAAAATACGGCGCAGTTCGCCTTTAATGTACTTGTCTACGGGACGCCAAGCGCGGCAAACGCCATTGCTACAAGGATACTCGCCCAACTGAACAACTCAAGCGAGCTTCGCATTATTTCCCTTTCACCTAATGATGTGCGAAAAGATGATAATTTCTATCCGCTTCCGTGGGCGGCGCATGAAGTGATCCTCGGTACTGACAGGAATCCGTCCGTCTGGAATGTGGGGCAAAACCTGAACGCTTTCTATAACTTGCCATACGTCATCACAGCGGAGGAGGCATCTGAGTTTTTCAGGCTTCCTATCGGGAGTGACACTGTTTTCGCAGGGCTTGTCGTAAATGAATCTGGCAAGGCAAGTAAGACTTACGCGGATAATGTTGTCGGCGGTGGCGATATAGTTGTCGGAACTTTAAAATCCTCATCACGCGGCGATACTATCGGCATTTCGCTGAAAGACATCACGAAGCACATGTTAATAGTCGGGACGCCGGGATCGGGCAAGACGACATTTTCGGTCAGCCTGCTTGACCGCCTGTGGAAAGATCATCATATTCCGTTCCTTGTGATTGAACCGGCAAAGAATGAATACCGCGCATTGGTGCAGAGTATTCCAGACTTGCAGGTGTTTACTCCGGGTAAGAATTTTATCTCTCCCTTTGTGTTCAACCCCTTTGTGCCGCCTAAAAATGTAAAATTGGAAACCTATAAATCGACATTGAAAACGGCGTTTGCAGCGGCGGTATCTATGTCTACGCCGCTCGACAAGATTTTTGAAGAAGCGGTAAACAACTGCTATTCCGATTTCCGCTGGCTTGACACATACACAAGCGATAACAAAGGACGCATATTCAATATTACCGACTTCATCAAATGCTTTGAAGAAACCTTTGACGCAATCGGATATACAGGAGACGCAAAGAATATCGGACGCGCCGGATTGGTGCGCCTGCAAAGCCTTGTTAATTTGTTTGACAATTATTTTTCCATACCGATTGAAGATTTGCTGACAAAACCGACCATCATTGAACTTGCCGCAATAGAGAACAGCGATCAAAAGGCGCTGCTTATTTCCCTGCTGTTACTTTCGATTTTGGCTTATGTGAACAGCAATTATATCGGCGAAGGCAGTTTGCGTAACGTGATTCTTTTGGAAGAAGCCCATGTCCTGCTCGATGCGGACACCAACGCCGGGGAAGGCGAAGCGAACCCCAGCGCCATCGCACAGGGGTTGGTTAAGCGTATGCTTGCGGAAATCCGCTCTTATGGCGTGGGCATTATTATTGCCGATCAGTCGCCGCGCAAGGTCACTACTGATGTTGTGGCATTGACCGACATAAAACTGGCTTTCCGTCTTGTGGAAGCGAACGATAAACAGATACT
>LIUH01000052.1:19803-20783 GCA_001462225.1 Fibrobacteria bacterium GUT31
AAACCCGGTGAAGCGTTCCTGTTTTTTGGGAAACTTGATGAGCCGGAAGAAATCAAAACCGAAGATTACCGGCTTGCGAATAACATTAATATTACGCTTTCAGACGACGGCATAAAGTCGTTATCTACCTATTGGAACAACCGTAAAGATAAACTGCGCCCATATCCCGAATGTGGTTATTGCCAATACTGCGCCAAAGGCTGTGAGTATAACAAACGGATTTTAGGGCGTGAAATAGCGCGGCGAATCTTTGTTAAAAACTTCAAGCCGGACAGTGATGATTCAAAAATTGTCAAAGATGTTTTCCAGCAAATAACTACATTGATAAAACAAGAATTAAATGATGAACCGTTTGACCAGCACCTGCTTGCCTGTGTTGAACTTCACTTATTACGGCGGATTAGATATGGAACGAAGATTAAAATTTCCGATGCTACCGTTCAGGTAACTTTAACGAAGGTTTGAGGAAAGATAATGGGCGAAGGTTTTGATATTAGAGATGACAGCAACCAAGATATCAGTAGCGGTACTGGCAGTGAAACCAGAGCGGATTATGGCGGTGATCTTGCGAATGACACCGGGGTTGATCTGAACGATACCGGCACTGAACAATTAGACTCTGCGCTGGACAATTTTCAGGAAGACAAATGGAACGATTTATCACTGGAAGAGCAAAAACAATCCATGACAGGCCTTGCCGATTATGTTGCCAGCGAGACAGGGAATAAGAACCCGCCTGAGATTGTTTTCCGCGGTGATATGAACGATGGCGAATACGGCGGATATAACCCCGAATCAAACACGCTGGAAATTAACGAAAATATGCTTGACGACTCCGTCGAAGCCGCCGATACGGTTGCCCATGAAATGTGGCACGCCTACCAGCAGCAATGCGCCATGGACCCCACAAGCGAAAAGGGACGTGAATATCAGGAAGGTTTTGACAATTACATAAGTCCGGAATATGATTTTGAGGGCTA
>LIUH01000052.1:20893-21841 GCA_001462225.1 Fibrobacteria bacterium GUT31
TGAGGGCTATCAAAATCAAATGGTTGAAGCTGAAGCAAGAGAATTTGCACAAGGCTTCAAAGACAGACTGGCTGGAATGAAAGGAGCGGTTTAATGACGAAAAAAATTGTTAACTATTTAGTAAATATGCGTAATCAAAAGCAGGAAGTGGCCGCTAAAATCGCGTCACCATTTGAAAAACACGATGACATACGCATTGAGCTTGAAAAATGGATTGAGAAGCAGGCGTATCCCAAAGATAATCCTCTGACGATTGAAGGTTATACCGCGGAGATGATTTCAAAACTTGCTCCGTTCATGGATGGTGTCGGAGTATACAATTTTTTGGTAACTCTCAGAGAACGTCCTGACAATGCAAAACGCATTATTGCGGAAGGCTTTCCGAGGAAGTAGGGTATATGGCTAAAGATTTTGATGTAAGTGGCGATGTGAGTTTTGAAGTTGGGAGTAACACCAGTGGAGATACCGGTGCGGATTTCGGTGGCGATTTGGCAAATACTAACGGTGTAGATTTGAATGCAGGTACAAACGAAAACGTGAATGCAGATAGTTTATCTATGAGTAAGGATAGATCATGGGGAGAAAGATTGGGAGCCGGCATAAGTGCTTTAGGTGCTATAGCCTCCCCAGTACATTCACAATATGCTCAGATGGAAAACATGAATGGGCATGATACTCCTGTAGATTATGCTATTTATCAGGAATATAACAATCCAAATCAACAAACAGATGTGGAGCTTGCGCAATTTGCACAGTTGCAGGAACTGGAGAATAGAGGACAAAGCGAAGAGGCATCAGAGATAAACTCGAATGAACCTAGTCCTGTGGATCATAGTGATCCGCCGCAATCTGAATCAGATGATTCTGATACTGAAGAAAATTCTTAATTAAGGAAATAATAATATGGCGCTTTTTGGAAAAAACCCAAACGAATCCGCCTATGTCGGC
>LIUH01000052.1:22064-22301 GCA_001462225.1 Fibrobacteria bacterium GUT31
CTCATCGTCATGCCCGGCGAGGAAGCGATCTTTATCAAGGGCGGTGTTATTGAGCAAGCCTTTGACAACGGCACATACAAACTCTCAACCGAAAATTATCCGTTCATCAGCCGCATTCGTAATGCTTTTACAGGAGGAATAAGCACGTTCAACTGTGTTGTATACTTCGTCCGTAAAACGCACAGCATGGAGATTTTATGGGGAACAACTTCACCCATTCAAGTACGCGATAAACTG
>LIUH01000052.1:22468-23253 GCA_001462225.1 Fibrobacteria bacterium GUT31
AAGTACGCGATAAACTGCTCGGTATTGCCACAAAACTTCGCGCGCGTGGCGCGTACAAGATTCAAATTGACAATCCGCAAAAATTTCTGACAAAACTTTTAGGAAACAATATTACCTCACAAGCACAGCAAGAACTTTTGGACGATTATTTCGCGAACGAGTTTCAAAGTAAGATAAAATCAAGTATTACCCGTGCCCTCAATGAAACGCAAACCGAACTTCTCGGAATAGAGGCTCGCATTGAGGAATTTGCACAGACGGTCGAGCCGTTCCTCAGTGAAATATTCGAGGATTACGGCTTGAAGATGATTAAATTCTCGATTGCCGCGCTTGACGTTGACGATGACGAATTGCGCCGCCGTTATGATGAAATCGGAATGGATGCTATCGCAAAAATGCGTAACGCACAGGCAGATAAAGGTGTCATGGATGTTCTCGGTAATGATTGGGGCAGGCAGCAAGCGGCAAATATTCTCGGCACACTTGCCGCAAATCCGGGATCGGGCGGAGTGGCTGCCGCAGGTGCCGGGCTTGGAATGGGCGTAGCCGCAGGCGGTGTTTTTGGGAGTATGGCACAGCAAATGTTTACGCCAATGCAACAACCATCTCCACCTCCTGCCGCTCCGCAACCCTCCGGCAGATTCACCCAAAAATCAGCAGATACGCCGCCATCAACGAGCGGCGGAACTGACGATCCTGTTACCACATTAAAGAAGTTAAAAGATATGCTTGATCTCGGACTGATTGAACAGGCCGAATTCGACGCTAAAAAAGCGGAAATCATG
>LIUH01000053.1 GCA_001462225.1 Fibrobacteria bacterium GUT31
TTCATATGATTTTTGTAAAGAGAACGGTGAAATTGATTGGAAAAAATTATTGAAATTTAATTCCGGAGGCAAATATGAAAAAAGATGAAATACTCTATTCCATAACGGTAGAAGATGTTCAATTTGAGGCTATGGAGCAAATAGGCAGAGAGTTAACAGAGGAAGAAATGTGGCAATTCAAAAAACGATTAGAATATGGAATTGGTGAACATATGTTACTTATTTGGAATGCTCTTTTTGATGAGTACTGATTATTCCCGTTGGACAATGGCAGGTATGCTTGATTTGAAATATGAACTAAAAGTAGCCGAAGAATTTTGGGATTTTTTAGGTGGTGCAGGAACATATACTGAATTATTGGATTGTTTTGAACAAGCTGGGATAGAACTTAGAGAAGAAATAGATGAATATTTTGGAAAATTTAACCGAACTTAAAAGAATGTTTAGCAACACTCTATAACCTCAGGGGCGTATTTTGCCACGACATTTGCGTTTTCGTGGTGCAAAAATGGCATCACCCGGCGTGGCAAATCCCCACGTAAGGGCGACCCTTGCGGTCGCCCCAACAAAAACAAAAAAAATCTGCCTTTTCCCCCAAAAAAAATCTATATTACCTCTAATGCCCCTTTCTCGTAAAATAACGCCTCTCGCTAGAGCCTCTTACAGAGGCTCTACGGCACGTTACGTTCAGGGGTCGAAAAACCCCTCCCAGGGCACGTATTGCGATTTTAGGGCCATTACAGCCCCAAATAAGGGCATTTTCTTAAAGTCCAAAATTTTGACCCCCCCCCCGGCAAAAACCGTGCCAGATTAATCAAGTTCAGCGAAAAAAGTTCAAAAAACGCGGTTTTTACGCTAAAAACGCCATTTATTTATTTTTTCAATCTTCCCCTTCTTCAACAACAGGAGACATCTCATGAACAAGGCAAAATCAGGTTTCAAAAACCTTCTTCCCATCCTCTTAATCCTCTTAATCGGGGGTATCGGGGT
This sequence comes from Fibrobacteria bacterium GUT31, assembly GCA_001462225.1. Lineage (GTDB taxonomy): Bacteria > Fibrobacterota > Fibrobacteria > Fibrobacterales > Fibrobacteraceae > Fibrimonas. Next base: position 991 of record LIUH01000053.1, read on the forward strand.
TCAGACATTCACATCTTGCTCGTCAGACGAGAGCGACGAGGAGCAGCCCTCAAACAGCGGGGGGTCTTCCTCGTCAACCGGCGGTGATGGAGGCGGAGCATCGTCTAGCGGCGGGAGCGGCGGGGGGTCTTCCTCGTCAGCCGACGGCGGGGGCGGCGGTTCATCGTCCAGCGTAGGCGGCGGCAACCATTTTAACCCCAACATAACGTATGGCTCACTTATAGATAGCCGGAACAATAAAACATACAAGACCGTGGTAATAGGCGACCAGACTTGGATGGCGGAGAATTTGAATTACGATGTGCCAAATAATACCACTGATGTATGCTATGATAACAACCCCGACAACTGTGCCACTTACGGTCGTTTGTATGATTGGTTAGCAGCAATGGCTATAGAAGATACAATTTACTATAAAGTCAAGTGGAACGGAAGCGATGTAAAGCGTCAGGGCGTTTGCCCGACTGGTTGGTATTTGCCCAGCAGGGCGGATTGGGATGCGTTAGTGACAACTGTTGGCGGTGAAAGTAATTCAGGAACCAAATTGAAAGCTAGAAACGGCTGGAATTCAGTTCCCGGAACGGACGATTACGGGTTTTCGGCTCTCCCAGGTGGCAGATGGGAGAATAACAATTTCTCCAGTATCAACTCCAGAGGCAACTGGTGGAGTGCCACAGAGGGCAGTAACACCAGTGCCAACTACAAGTGGATGTCCGGGGACGCCGGCTTTGGCACGAACGTCCACAATAACGCCAACAATAAATCGTATTTGTACTATGTTCGTTGCTTGAAGGACGATGGCAACGGACAGGGTGGCGGTTCCTCGTCCAGCGGCAACCCCTCCGGTTCTTGGTGTGTGGATCATGGTAATAGTGAATGCACAAATGATCCCTATCTTACATCAAGCCAAGAAATTTGCGCAACCTGGCTCGGAATTCTTGAGGATTCTTGCCCTGCCGGTTATGATAGACGTGTTTACAGCGGTTCTTGGTGCGTGGATCATGGCAATGAAGAATGCACAGATAATCTCTATCTTACATCAAGCCCAGAAAATTGCGCAGACTGGCTCGGAGTTCTTGCGGATTCTTGCCCTGCCGGCTATGACTATATATACGTTGATTAACTCATTGATTGCACCGCATATTTCACGACCGGGCAAGGCACACAAGCCTTGCCCGATTTTCACTAAAAGCGAACCGTTTTAAAACTCAACTCAAATGCGAATTTGCTGCCGATTTTCGGTTTGCTTTCTACTAGGAGTGTGCCGCCCATCATTTCTATTATGTTTTTTGCTATGGGCAAGCCAAGACCTGTGCCATCGTATTTGCGGGTTGTGCCGGAATCCACTTGTATGAATGGATTGAATATTCTGTCTATTTGCTCGGCGGTCATGCCTATGCCGCTGTCTGCTACCTCAAAATGCATAGTGCAGGAATTTTCGTCCGAATGCTTGATAGATGAAGACAGTTTAACCGTGCCTGCATTTGTAAATTTAATCGCATTGGATACTAAGTTGATAAATACTTGGCTGAGTTTTGCCGGGTCTCCCAACAGCTTTTTGCCAACAAAAGGCTTTGCATCAATGTGCAACGCTATGTTTTTTTCCTTAGCCTTGGAAGAAGTTGCTTCAAGGCAGTTGGTAAATATATCATGCAGGTCAAAAGGAATATTTTCCAATTCCATCTTCTCAAATTCTATTTGCGAAAAATCCAAAATATTGTTTATTATCTGCAAAAGCAATTGGGAATTTTCCGATATTTTCTCAAGATAGTCTTTGATACGGGGAGAAAGATCTTCCTCCATCATGGCAAGATCCGAAAAACCGACAACACCGTTCAAAGGCGTTTTGATTTCATGGCTCATGTTGGCGAGAAAGGCATTCTTTGCACGGTTGGCTATTTCCGCAGCCTTCATGGCTCTTTCCAAATCATGATATGATTTTTTCAATTCAATTGTACGGGCGTGCACTTCCCGCTCCAACCGCTTTCCTTCGTTGCGCTTTATAAGCAACAGAATAAACACAAGAATAAGTACGCATGAGAGCAAAACACCTGTACCTAAAAATAACGGAAATTTCGCCTGTGCCAGCTTAACTCTATAATCATAAACCCTGCGAGTCCAACGCTGCGAGATGCTCCTTGTGTCCATCAATTGAAGAGATTTGTCCATGATATTGCATAAAACCGAATCTCCTTTGTGAAATCCGAAAGTTGACTCAAAAGGCAAATCAAAAAGAATATTGACTTTATAACCTACGAGTTCGTGAAAATTTGTTAAATAAAGCAAATGGTTCCGGCTGGCCATAAACATATCTATTTCGTTGCGTTCCAAAGCTTCAAAAGCCGAACTGTTACTTTCGTATTCCACGGTGTTTATATGGTTGGGAAACCAACTGTGAAAAAGTTCGGCCTGAGCTGTCCCTTTTACTAAACCCACTTTTGCATATAAAATCTCGTTAAAACTGATGTCCCTGAAATCCGTTTTTGAGAGAAGAGCGTAATAATCCGTTAAAATGGAGTGACTCGGCCAAAGAAACTGGTTTTCTCTATCCTGTGAACGAATAAGCTCGGCTATCATAGGCACCTTGCCGGTTTGAAGCATATCCAGCAAATCTGCCCATTTCGCATATTGAGCATTGGCAACCTGAAAGGATAAGCCCGTTAAATGTTCTATCTCTTTAAGCGCATCGAAAGCAACTCCCTGCCATTGATTTTCCCGCGTATTGTAGAAACTCATGGGATAATTATCGTGTTCGGCGGCAAATGAAATTACCGCATGGCTGCGTATATAATTTCGCTCTTCCTCACTGAGCTGTGTAAGCAGCTTGTGTTTCATATAATCTCGCGAGCCTTCGTTGTATAGTTCCGCCAAATATTTAGAGCCGCCGTTTTTCAGCATCTTTTGCACAACCGAAATTACAGGTTTAAAATCCGGAGTTTGTGTTGATAAAGAGACTTCACCGTAAATCAACGGAAAAAAATCCTTTGCGAGCACATCGCTGTATTTATCAAAAACGGCTTCTGCAATACCTTCTTCAATAAAAGCATCCACTTCTTTATTTTTAAGTTTTTCATATGCAATATCATAATCATTAATAAAAATGGGTTCAAAGGGATCTTTTGAATTTTTTTCAACATCTTTGAATGTCACCGCACCGTCTAAAAAAGCGTATCGCAATGGGCGTTGTTCTGCAATCTCAGAGAGAGGCGGGCTATCTGCCAAATGAAATAATTTTATGGAACGCAGGGCAATTGGGTCTGTCATAAAATAAGTTTTTCTACGCTCGTCTGTAGCCGTTAGGTCCCCGGAAAAAGCAATTTCACCGCTTTCAAGCCCGGCTACCAATGCATCCCATTCATAGAGTTTTGGTTTAAACGGAATTCCAAACAAATCCGTAAGCAATTCGCAAAATAAAGCGGTAAATCCTTTGATTTTTCCGTTTTCATTATAAAAAGCTTCGGTAGCCGGATTTGCTCCGTAAACAAAGAATTCCACTTGTTTGCCAAGTTCCTCAATAGCTTGAATTTCTTCGTTTGTAACACCGGGAATGTCTCGGAATGATTTATATTTGAATGATGTTTCCAACTGTTCATGAGTGTCTTTTTCGCAGCTCGTTGGCATAGAACATAAAAATAAAGCTATGAATGGCAGCAATATTGTTCTAAGAATGATTTTCATATATCAAGCTTCTCCTAAAACTTTTGCTAATTCCGTGTCCATTCTGTTCTCATTGCCGTATTGCGGCAAATCCCTGTGCAAATTTTCTCCTACGCTGATTATGCCAAAGTCCAAATTTTTGTAATTCCAGTAAGAAAATCCAACATCCGCTTCCCGCAAAAGAGAAGTGAAATCACGCAGCCAATTCAACTGGCTCTGCCTCTCAACCTGCACATAAACACCAAACTCGTTGCACGCCACCGGAACATTGTACTTAGCTCTGAACTCCAAAGCATTTTCCATGGTGCTGTGCAAACGATTTTTATCCCATTCCCCGTCTTCTATAGGCAATGTGATTGTGATGTTTTTATTCTGCGGCGGGGCATAGGTGCCGGGCCATGAACGATTTTGGTGAAAATAAGGCTCCGGAATCCAACTTGCGTTTTGGTGTGTGAAAATCACGGGTTGGTAGGAGTGAAAGCTATATAAAACATTATCATCTTCAAGAGGAGTCAGGTTTTTGAACTGTGCCGGATTATTCCACAAGTTTGAACCTACAACAATAGGAGCTTTCGGGGCGATTTTTCTTATATGCCAAAAGAGTTCATCTTTTACTTTGTTCCAAACTTCTGCGCTTGGGGCAACAGGTTCGTTTAGAATTTCGAGTAAAATCCCGTTTTTTTCGCCATAGCGTTCCGCAAGCACAGACCAAACTTTTTTTGCCGCCTCTCTGCATTTTGTATCTGCAAAAAAAGGCTGCGCTTCACCCAAAGTGCCCTGATGAAAATCGTGCCCCGGACATTTATGCAAATCAAGGATTAACGCAAGTCCGGTATTTAAAATCTTTTCAACGGCTTTGTCTAAAAGTTCAAAAGCCGGCTTATCCTGCTCCAAATTTTCGCCTTTGAAAAAATTAAAATAATCAACCGGCAAGCGAACATGGTTAAAATTCCAATTTTTTATTCGCATTAAGTCTTGCTCGGCAATAAATGTTTCCGCGTGTTTGTAAAACCCCGGAAAGCCTTGCGGATCTTTTTCTTCTATGCAATCAACCTGGCTAAACCAGCCACCGAGATTTAAACCCCGTAAACGCTCTTTTAGAAGATTCATACCAAAAAAATACAAAATATGCGGGAAAATTTTACTATATTACCTTTTCCATGAGTTTTTATCAACGGATGATTTTATCCATGTTGGCAGTGCTGCTGCTCTTTGCCTTGATAAACGGCTTGTTGGTGTATTCCATGATTAAAAGCTCGGATTCCGAAAGCGTTGCTAAATTTAATGAAATATTGCGGAAAAGCGAAGAGAATTCCATAGAAACATGGCTCGGCTTTGCCCGCTCGGTAATCTACCCATACGTGGCTCTATCCGAGCGACACCCGGATAGCACGACTGCCTACCAGAATAAGGTCTTGGATTTTTTAAGAGAAAGCAATTGGAGCAGCGACAAAAAACATCGCGGCTTTTATTTTATTTTTGATGCAAAAGCCAGAACCGCTATTTTGTTTAGAGATACGATTGGCAACTTTGTACCCCAAAACACAAACGTGCTTGAAACGGAAGATATAAATGGCAAAAAATTTGTGAAGGAAATAATGGAAAACGCTTACAAAAGCGATGCCGAAAGCGATACATCCGTCACTTTTACATATTCAAAGCCATGTTTAAGCTGCCCTCCGGTTGAGAGAATGGCAAAGGGCATTTACATTGAAGACTGGGACTGGATAGTGGCAACGGGAAGTTACACAGACAAGCTCACCAACGCAACAGAGCTTTTTTCTAAAAACTTCAATGAAAGCCGCTTGAATCTAATGGGGAATCTGCTAGGCATAATGCTAATATCATTCTTAATAGGTTTGTTTATGGTTTTCAGGCAAATGAATTCGTTTGTAGTCCCTTTGCGCAACTTGTCCAATTATATGCACCGTTTGGCAAATGAGGGTATTCGCTTTGAAGATTTTAACATAAACGCAAAATCGCAAGCAGAGCTTAGAGAGCTAGCTGATGACCTCAATTCTCTAGTGCGCAACGTGGGTTCTCTTATTGAGGATGTGCGTGTGAGCGCGGACCGGGTTTCCGATTTAAGCGGTGCGTGCGCAGATATGCTGGACATCGTGGATTACGATGCCAAGCTGGTTGGGCAGCGTACGGCGGAAATGAGGGTTTCTTCCGAAGAAGTAGTTGATAATGTGAACAGTATGGCTATCGGCATAGAAGAAATAAATATAAATTTAGATGGCTTAAAAAGGCTGTCTTCGCACGTTGCCGAAAACACAACGGATATAAAATCTTCCATTTCTCAAATGAGCGAGGCTATGAAAGATCTTGATGAAAAATCCCATAGTGTGCAACACAGTGTTATGTCGGTAACGCAAGCTGTGAACGATATTGAAGTTGCAAGCACTGCGGAACGCGACAAGATAAGCAATATCAGCACGTTTGCGGTAGAATTGCAACATGGGTTTGGAAAAATGGCTGAAAGTATCGGTAAATTCCGCAAATATACAACTCAATGCGTCCATTTGATAGAGTCCTCAGAGGCGGCAAAAAGTATGTGTGATATAGCTGATGATCTGTACCACCAAATAATGTCTATTCAAACACAGTTCACGGATCTGCGAAACAATCAAATTATTCCGCTGGCTTCGGCTGTTGAAGAACGCAAAAATCTTTCAAAGGAAATATCGTCCGATGCTCTGGAATTAAAGGATTCCACCGCCAGCATGGTGGAACGCATAGCGGAAATGAATTCAAGTTCGCAATACATAAACTCAAGTGTAAAACGTGTGTCCAGCGATATTAATGAAGCATATCGCAGTGTGGATGAAGTTTTTATAGCCACAGACACCATGAATGAACATGCCAAGCAAGTCCGAGTTAGAATGGATGAATTTTCATTGAAATCAAAGAGAGTGGAAGAAGCTCACTCCGCCATTGAACATACTTTAATAGATGCAAAAGATTCAATGAAAAGTTTGAACGATTTAAGCGCAAATTTGCGTAAGGTTGTGGACGATCTGGTTCGCCAGGACAAAGCACCGCAAATAGAAGTAACCCAACTTTAAAATAGGAGTATAATATGCGTTCTTACATAATAGCCGGAAACTGGAAGATGAACAAAACCGTTGCCGAGAGCATTGCTCTTGCAGAGGAAATTGTTGCAAAAACCAAAGGCATTTCAAAGACGGAAGTGGTGATAGCCCCTACGTATCTGGCAGCGGCAAAGGTTGCGGATGTAATCAAGGGCAGCAACGTTAAACTTGCCGTTCAGGACATTCACTGGAAGGACCAAGGAGCCTACACGGGCAAAGTCTCTGTGGATATGGTCAAGGAAATAGGTGCGGAGTATGTCATAATCGGGCATTCCGAGCAAAGGCAATATTTCCACGAGACTGACGAAACGGTCAATCTAAAGGCAAAAAAGGTTTTAGGTGCAGGCTTAAAGCCCATAATTTGCATCGGCGAGACCTTGGAGGAGAGAAATGGCGGCAAACTGGAAAGCGTTTTAACAGCGCAGGTCGAGGGTGCCTACAAAGACATCTCCGGCGAAGATGCACTTAAAACCGTTATAGCCTACGAGCCGGTTTGGGCAATAGGCACAGGTGTTGTGGCCACAGACGAGCAGGCGCAGGAAGCTCAGAGATATGTTCGCTCTTTGGTTGCCAAGCTATACGGCGAGTCCACAGCAGAGGCTCTCCGAATTCAGTATGGCGGAAGCATGAACCCGGGCAATGCAGCCGGGCTTTTGGCTCAAAAAGACATAGATGGCGGTTTAATCGGCGGCGCATCCTTGAAAGCCGATTCGTTTTTTTCTATAATTGATGCAGCGGAAAAGAGGTAAAGAATGGGTGCTATATTTTGGACTTTGATTGTTGTACATGTGGCTTTATGTGTTTTGCTCATATTGCTGGTTCTTGTGCAAAACGATAAAATGGGCGGCCTTGCCGGGCTTGGCGGAATGACTGCGCAGTCTGCGTTTTCAACGGCAGGTGCGGCAACCTTTATCCAAAAGCTAACACGTTATGTAGCTTTGGCTTTGTTTGTGGTAGTTTTGCTTTTGGGAATTATGGCAACCAAAAAAGCGGCTGTTTCTCAAGGCTCGGTTTTGCAAAAAGAAGCCACAAGCACCGGACAAAGCGGAATTTTGGATGATTCTTCCCCACGATGACCCCACCCGAAAAAGCCATCCTAATCGGAATCTCCACCCCAAAGGTGCCACCCTCGCAAGCGCAGGAGCATTTGCAGGAATTGAAGCGTTTGGCGGAAACTGCCGGAGCGGATGTTGCGGAAATTTTTCTCCAGCGGGTTCACGCCTTTAATCCGGCAACCCTTGTAGGCGAAGGCAAGGTAGAAGAGGTACGCTTATCCACGGAACGCCATAAGGCGGATATGGTGATTTTTGATGAGGATTTGAGCGGCTCCCAAGTGCGGAATTTGGAGCAACGCTTGCCCGGAATAAAGATGCTGGATAGAACCGGTCTTATTTTGGACATTTTTGCAAAACACGCCAAAACAGCCGAGAGCCGCCTTATGGTGGAAACCGCTCAAATGCAGTATTTGATGCCTCGCCTCACCCGGGCTTGGGTGCATCTTTCACGGCAAGTTGGCACAGGGGGCGGAACCCCCGGCATTGGGATGAGAGGCCCCGGTGAAACCCAGTTGGAGACCGACCGTCGTTTAGTACGCAAACGCATTCAGGAACTCAAGGCAAAATTGAAAAAAATAGAACGAGATAGAACATTGCAAGCAAAACATCGTGAAAATATTTTTCATGTTGGAATAGTGGGCTACACAAATGCGGGAAAAAGCTCCTTGACAAATTGTTTAACCAATGCCGGCGTTTATGTTGAAAACAAACTCTTTGCAACCTTAGACAGTACAACCCGCAAAATGCACCTAGCCGAGGGGCAAAACATAATATTAAGCGATACGGTTGGCTTTATCCGCAAATTGCCGCACCATTTAGTGGAAACTTTCAAAAGTACGCTGGGAGTAGCAGCCCACGCCGATTGCATTTTGGAAGTCATAGATGCCACAGCTGCCGATTACAGGGAGCATATTAAAATTACAAGCCAGATTTTGGACGAGTTGCTCAGTACCTCCATACTCCGCTTACGGGTATTCAACAAAATAGATGCCGCCTCCGCAGAACGTAAGGAAGAGTTGGCCGCTGAGCATCCGGAGGCTATTCAGGTGAGTGCTTTGGAAAAAACCGGGATTGAAGAGATTAAATTCCGGCTTTTGGAAGAATTTGCGCTGTGGAAGTCTCATCGTGAGCAAAAAATCATTGAAGAACAGGAAGCAGCGGTTAGTTGGTAACCTTTTTTGCTGATTTTAACATATTTTTTAATAAAATTTCCTATTTACCCTTGACAAAGCAAAAAAAAGTTTCTATATTTTATATCCCCTTTCCAAAAGGTAAAGCTTCCTCTGCCTTTTGGTTTAAAAGTCAAGAAGCAATAACCTTCTGGAAAGAAGAGGTATGGAATGGCAAAGGAAAAGTTTGAGCGCACAAAGCCTCACTGTAACATCGGCACCATCGGTCATGTAGACCATGGCAAGACCACGCTCACGGCCGCGATCTGCACCGTGCTAGCGTCCAAGGGTCTTGCAAGCGCCAAGAAATTTGACGAGATAGACAACGCCCCCGAGGAAAAAGCCCGCGGCATCACCATCAACACCTCGCATGTGGAGTACCAGAGCGAGAACAGGCACTACGCCCACGTTGACTGCCCTGGCCACGCGGACTATGTAAAGAACATGGTGACGGGCGCAGCCCAGATGGACGGCGCCATCCTCGTTGTTGCGGCTACCGACGGCCCCATGCCCCAGACCCGCGAGCACATACTCCTGGCCAGGCAGGTTGGCGTCCCCGCCATAGTGGTGTTCATGAACAAAGTTGACATGATGCTTGAAGACCCCGACCTTCTTGATTTGGTAGAGATGGATGTCCGCGAGCTTCTCTCGAAGTACGAGTTTCCGGGCGACGACACCCCTGTAATCAGAGGCTCCGCGCTCAAGGCCCTTGAAGGCGATGCGGAGCACACAGCGAAGATAATGGAATTGATGAAGGCCTGCGATGAGTTCATCCCCCTTCCCAAGCGCGATGTAGACAAGCCGTTTTTGATGCCCATAGAGGATGTGTTCTCTATATCGGGTCGCGGCACGGTGGCGACGGGCCGCATAGAGCGCGGCCGTGTATCCCTGAACGACAAGGTTCAGCGCGTCGGGTTCGGCGAGACCAAGGAATTTGTGGTGACTGGCGTGGAGATGTTCCGCAAGCTTCTTGACGATGCCCAGGCCGGCGACAATGTGGGCTTGCTCCTCCGCGGCGCAGACAAGACGGATGTGGAGCGCGGCCAGGTTCTTGCGGCTCCGGGCTCAATCACCCCCCACACGACCTTCAAGGCCCAGATTTATGTATTGACCAAGGACGAAGGCGGTCGCCACACGAATTTTGAGAACGGCTACCGCCCTCAGTTCTACTTCCGCACGACTGATGTGACGGGTTCCATCAAGTTGCCTTCCGGCGTAGAGCTTGTGATGCCCGGGGACAATGTGGAGATAGAGGTCGAGCTAATCGCGCCCGTAGCCATGGACAAGGACTTGCGCTTTGCAATCCGCGAAGGCGGCAGAACGGTTGGCGCCGGCGCTGTAACTGCAGTTATTAAATAAGAGGTTAAATTAGTGTCTCCTGTTTCAGAAAAATCTGTTCGCAAAGATAAAACCGCGCAAGGTGCGATTCGCAGAGAAAAGCCCGTCCGGTTTCGCCTTTGCTCTTTTGACCACCGTTTATTAGACCAGGTATCTTCAAAACTGGTTAAAATAGCAAGAGATATGGGTGCCAGAGTATCCGGCCCAATACCTCTGCCTGTGAAAATTCAGAAATATACGGTTCTGCGCGGGCCGCACGTGGATAAAACTTCTCGCGAGCAGTTTGAGTCCAGAACACACAAGAGGTTAATAGATATGTATAGCCTTTCACCGCAGGCAACGGATGCCTTGTCCAAAATAGACATTCCATCCGGTGTTGAAATAGACGTCAAGTCCATGTAGCTGTGAAGGGTTTTATCCTAAGGAATTATTAAAATAGAGTTTTGTATGAATGGAATACTTGCAAAAAAATTGGGCATGACCCGTATCTTCACCGAAGACGGAGATTCTATCCCCGTTACGGTACTGGAAGCCGGTCCGTGTACCGTTGTTCTTCACAGAACAAAGGAAAAAGACGGCTATGCTGCGGTGCAGGTGGCTTTTGGCGAACAAAAAGTTCAAAGAACAACAAAGTCTTATGCCATGCAGTTCAAACACCTTGTACCTGAGTTGGAAAAATCTTCCGGAGAAAATAAAGAAGGCAAACGCACTGAGAGCAGCCCTTGGAAAAGCCCCAAAGGGGTTACAGTGCCTCGTTATCTCTGCGAATTTGATGCAGAAGACGTATCTGCCTGGCCGGTTGGCAAAGAATATGATGTTTCCATATTCAAAGTTTCAGAGCTTATAAAGGTTTCCGGCATTTCCAAAGGGCATGGATTTTCCGGTGGTATAAAAAGGCACGGTTTCCACAGAGGGCCGGCGAGCCACGGCAGCCACAATATACGCGAACCGGGTTCCCAATCTGCTCACACTTATCCCGGCAGAGTTTTCCCCGGTAAAAGAGCACCTGGCCAATTCGGCAATAAAAACGTCACTATAAAGAATATTCAAATAGAGAAAATTGATGCTGAACGCAATTTGATATTTGTGCGCGGCTCGGTGCCTGGTCCTAAAAACGGCGTAATCGTAGTGAGGAAAGGCTAATGTCCAATGCAAAGTTATACGCTTCTAACGGCGAATTTAAATCTGAAGTAGAGCTTCCGGTGGAATTTTTCGGCATAGAACCCAATGAAATTGCCATTTATTTGGCTGTAAAAGCAATTCTCAACAATCGCAGGCAGGGTTCTGCGCATTCCAAAAACAAATCTGCGGTAAGCGGCGGCGGTCGCAAACCCTGGAAGCAGAAAGGAACCGGACAAGCCCGTGCCGGCCAGAATACATCTCCTATTTGGGTTCGCGGTAACAAGGCTCACGGGCCAAAAAAGCACAAATATTTTGAGAAAGTTAATAAAAAGGTAAAAAGATTGGCTTTCCGCTCTGCGCTTTCCAGCAGGGCAAAAGACCGTTGTATTGGGCTTTTTGAAAAATTTGATTTTGCCGTGCCTAAAACAAAGGAATTTCTCTCCGTAACAGACAAAGCCGGTTTTGAACAAAAAAATGTGTTGTTCCTGGCCACTCCGGAAGATCGCAATTTAATCCGCTCTTTGGAAAATGTGTCTTGGGCGCGTTGGGCTTGGGTTAAGGACGTAAATACCTACGACATTATGCGTGCCCGCCATATAGTTATGTCCCAAGATGCCTTGAAATTTCTCACCGGAGGGCAAAGATGAAAGAAGCATATCAAATTTTAGTTGCACCTCATATAACGGACAAAACGGTTAAAAAGAATTACGACCGTTTGAATGACGCTTATACTTATGTGTTTCGCGTAGCTTTGAACGCTAACAAGTTTGAGATAAAAAAGACGATTGAAAGTTATTTTGGAGTTCAGGTAAATACGGTGAATACCTTGATTGTGCGTGGCAAAGTAAAACGTGCCCAATTGAGAAACAAAATAACAACCGGCAAATTGCCTAATTGGAAAAAAGCATACGTTAAATTGAAGTCCGGTCATAAAATATCCGAATTTGAGGGAATGTAGGGCAGGGAATTTATTATGGGAATAAAAAGTTATAAGCCAACCACTCCTACCTTGCGTTATAAGCAGATTAACGCGAAGGAAGAAATTACAGCCGAAAAGCCCTATAAGCCGCTTACCGTTGGCATAAAGAGGAGCTCCGGCAGGGATAATCAGGGGCATATTTCAAGCCGGCGCCGTGGCGGTGGTCATAAAAAGCGTTATCGCATTATAGATTTCAAGAGAAAAGCATTGCCGGGTATGCCCTGCAAAGTGGAAACCATTGAATACGATCCGAACCGCTCCGCTTACATCGCATTGGTGAAGTATGCAAACGGAAGCAGAGCGTATATTTTAGCCCCTCACGGAGTTAAGGTAGGCGAAACGCTTGTTTCAGGTTCCGGCGCAGAATATAAAGTCGGCAACACCATGCCGCTGAAAGACATTCCCTTGAATGCGCAAATCCATAATATCGAATTAAAACCCGGACACGGCGGCCAGTTAGCCCGCTCTGCCGGAGTTTCCGCAGAACTCGTTGCAAAAGATGAAAAATATTGCCAAGTTCGCTTGCCGTCCGGCGAAGTCCGTTTGGTTTTATCCGTTTGCATGGCTACCATCGGGCAGTTGTCAAACATCGAACACAACAATGAGGTTTTCGGTTCTGCCGGTCGCAGCCGGTGGCTTGGCATTCGCCCGTCAGTACGCGGCGTAGTTATGAATCCGATAGATCATCCGCTTGGCGGCGGCGAAGGCCGCACATCCGGCGGTCGCCATCCTTGCTCGCCTTGGGGCAAAAACTCCAAAGGCAAGAAAACCCGTAACAATAAACGCACCGATAAAATGATTGTGCGCCACCGTCAGAAAAAGAGGTCATAGTTAATGTCAAGGTCTTTGAAAAAAGGAGCATTTGTAGATACTTCGGTTTTGAAGAAGGCTCAAGATATGAATGCTTCCGGCAAAAAACAAGCCATTAAAACATGGTCGCGCCGTTCCACCATAGTTCCGGACATGGTAGGGCTTACATTCTCCGTATATAACGGCAGAAAATTCATACCAGTGTATATTTCGGAAAATATGGTTGGTCATAAATTGGGCGAATTTTCCCCCACTCGTGAATTCAGGGGGCACCGCAAAGAAGAAAAAGCGGGAGGCAAAAAATGAGCGATAAAGCAAAACAGGTTTTGGTGCATGTTGCAAACGGCGTTTCGATTTTGGAAAGCGAAGACGCAGGCGATGTTTGCTACGGGGTTGGCAAGTTGCGCAATACCCGCTACGGAGTTCTGAAGATGCGCCGCTTAATAGATATTTTGCGCAAAGGCTCGGTTGAAAGGGCTTTTGCCATCCTCTCGGTTATGCGCACCAAGCTGAAAGGCGCACCCTTGGTTGAAAAGACCATGAAAACCGCCGTAAACAATTATAATCAGGCTCGCGCCAAAAAAGGCGGAATCGCTAAGGCTGCGAGCGAGTTAAAGATACGCGCTATTTTCGCAGACGGAGGCCCCATAATGAAAAGGGCAAGGCCTCGTTCTCACGGGAGAGCGTTCCCTATTCACAAGGCATTATCTCATCTTACAATAGTCGTTTCGGACTAGTCGGAGTTATATGGGTCAAAAAACACATCCAAACGGTTTGCGTCTAGGAATCATCAAAACTTGGGATTCCCAATGGTTTGTTGAGAAAAAGAAGGATTTTGCGAAATTCATTCTCAACGATATGCAGGTGCGCCGTTATTTGTCCAAAAGATTTGAAGGTGCGCAAATTTCCAAAATAGAGATTCGCCGCACAAAAAATACCGTAGAGGTTTTAATCCACACCGCCCGCCCCGGCGTTATAATAGGCCGCAAAGGCGAGGTTGTGGACGGTTTGAAAGAAGAATTGAAGATTGTGACCAAAAAAGATGTCCATATTGAAATAGTGGAGATTAAACGAGGCGAAACAGATGCCAAATTGGTAGCCGAGAATATCGCTCGCCAATTGGAAAAGCGTGTGACAGGCCGCCGTGCCATGAAACGCGCTATTCAAAATGCAATGCGTTTTGGCGTTGAAGGTATTCGCATTCAAATAGGCGGCCGTTTGGGCGGAGCGGAAATTGCTCGTGTTGAAAAATACGCAGAGGGCAGAGTACCGCTCCACACCTTACGTGCGGACATAGACTACGCTACCGCCACAGCAAAAACTCTTTACGGCACCAATGGCGTAAAGGTTTGGATTATGCACGGAGAAAAACTTCGCAAGGGGGATTTTTCCTCTAGCGAACCAAAAAGGATTTGATTTATGCTTAGCCCAAAGAAAACAAAGCACCGTAAAATGATGAAAGGCCGCATGAAAGGCAGGGCCACCAGCGGCGATTATATCGCTTTTGGCGATTTTGGCATTCAGGCTCTTGAACAGTGTTGGCTTACGGCTCGCCAAATAGAAGCTGCCCGTATTTCCATGACCCGCAAAATAAAGAGGGGCGGTCGCGTTTGGATTAGAGTGTTCCCGGATAAACCCGTTTCCAAAAAACCCGCCGAAACCCGCATGGGCAAGGGCAAGGGGGCACCGGAATTTTGGGTAGCCGTGGTGTTGCCGGGGCGTATTTTATTTGAGATGGGCGGTGTTGAAAGAACTCTTGCTTTGCAGGCTTTAAGCGGCGCAGCACAAAAGTTGCCCATAAAGGTTAAAATTGTAGAGGCTTCGGAGATATAATGAAACGCAAAGAGAAATTAAAAGAGCTAAACAGTTTAAGCGATGAGATGCTCAAGGAGAAACTCAAAGACTTGGGCATCAGTTTGCTTAAAACCCGTTTTGAATTAAAAACCGGGCATGTGGATAATCCCAATATTTTGCGTGAGATTCGCAAAGACATAGCCAGAGTAAAAACAATAGCAACCGCCAGAGCCGGGAGGGCAAAATGAGTGAAGAAAGAAATCGCCGCAAGGTGAGGCAGGGCGTTGTATTTTCCGACAAGATGGACAAAACCATAACGGTTATTGTTGAAAATCGCAAACGCCATCCGGTTTATAATAAGATTATGACAACCACTACAAAACTAAAGGCCCATGATGAGAAAAACGAGGCGGCCAAAGGCGATGTTGTGGAAATAATGGAAACTAGGCCTCTATCTGCAACCAAACGCTGGCGTTTGGTACGCATAATAGAGAAAAAGAAATAATTTTTTGGAGTAAGGCTTTATGATTCAAGAAGAAACCAGACTAGTCGTGGCCGATAACAGCGGAGCCAAGGAAGTCGCCTGCATCCGAGTGCTGGGTGGTTCAAACACCCGTTATGCACGTATTGGGGATAAAATAGTAGTAAGCGTAAAAGAAGCCATTCCGCAGAGCAAAGTGAAAAAAGGTTCCGTTGCTCATGCCGTGGTAGTGCGCACTCGTAAAGAATACGGCCGCAAAGACGGCAGTTTCATTCGTTTTTCCGATAATGCGGTTGTTCTCATAACCAAAGACGGAGAACCCCGCGGCACTCGTATTTTTGGCCCTGTAGCCCGTGAGCTTCGCGACCGCAAATACATGAAAATTATATCTTTAGCTCCAGAGGTACTGTAATGCCGGCGATAAAAAAGAATGATGAAGTTTTAGTTATATCCGGAGAATACAAAGGGAAAAAAGGCCTGGTCATCAAGGTTTTTCCCGATAAGTCAAAGGTTATTGTGAATGGCGTCAATATACGCAAAAAACACGAGAAGCCCAATAAGACGAACCAGAATGGCGGTATTGTGGAAAAGGAGATGCCCATACACATTTCCAATGTGATGCTTTTGGAAGGCGGAGTTCCTGTTCGTACAAAAAGGGTAAAAGAACCGGGTAAAAAGAGTATTAGGGTTAGCGTTAAAACAGGGAAGGCAATTTGAGGACTTGCAGATGAGTATATTAAAAGAAGTTTATAAAAAAGAAGTGGTGCCTGCTCTGAAGGAACGTTTTAAGTATAAAAACGTGATGCAGGTTCCGCGCTTGCAAAAAATAGTGCTCAACATGGCACTGGGCCACGAGAAAATAAATAAAGACCGCAAGATAATAGATGAGGCGGTAAACGTTCTCACCATTATCACCGGGCAAAAAGCCGTAGCTACAAAAGCGAAAAAGGCAATAGCCAACTTTAAGCTCCGCGAAGGCATGAACATAGGTGCAAAGGTCACATTGCACGGCGAAAATATGTGGGATTTTTTGTACCGCTTAATAAACGTAACCCTGCCTCGCGTTCGCGATTTCCGTGGCATTCCCCAGCGCGGTTTTGACCATCACGGCAACTATTCTATGGGCATAAAAGAGCAAACCGTTTTTGTTGAAATAGATATAGAAAAAGTCACTCAAACACTTGGAATGGATATTATTTTTGTAACTTCGGCAAAAACGGATGAGGAAGGCCGCGCTCTCTTGGAGAGTTTGGGGATCCCGTTCCGTAAGCAAGAAACTAAACCGGGCGAAAAGCACTAGGGGAATTCTATGGCAAGCAAGAGAATGATAGAAAAATGCAAGAAAACGCCGAAATTCGGTGTTCGTTCTTACAACCGTTGCAACCGTTGCGGCCGCCCGCATGCTTATATGCGCCGTTTTGGGCTTTGTCGCATATGTTTCCGTGAAATGGCACTCGCCGGCGAAATACCCGGCATAACCAAATCATCCTGGTAGGAGAAGAATATGTCAGGAATCACAGACCCAATAGCCGATATGCTCACTCGCATACGCAATGCTTCTGCCGCAAAGCTGCCGGTGGTGAATATACCTTCCAGCAACCTAAAGCAGGAGATAGCGAGAGTGTTAAAAGAAAAAGGCTTTGTTAAAAAATATGTTGTTATTGAAGACGGAAAGCAAGGCATAATAAAAATGCTGCTCCGCTATACAAACGGTGCTCCGGCGATTCAGGGAATACAGCGTGTGAGCCGCCCGGGGCTACGCCGCTATTCAAATGCGGAAAAGTTGCCTAAGGTGCTGAATGGGCTTGGATATGCGGTTCTTTCAACTTCTCAAGGTGTAATGACAGACCACGAAGCTCGCAAACTCGGAGTTGGCGGCGAAGTTCTCTGCAAGGTTTGGTAGGTAAAAGATGTCTAGGATAGGAAAACAAATAATTATCGTTCCGGAAAAGGTGGAAGTTTCCATTGAAGGCCAAAAGATTAGCGTTAAAGGCCCAAAAGGAACATTGTCCCTTGTTCTGCACAATGTTGTTTCCATTGAAAAAACCGCTCAGGGCTTGGAAATAAAAAGACCTAACGACCAGAAATTTTCACGCTCAATCCACGGTACAAGCCGTGCTTTGGTTGCGAACATGATAGAGGGCGTTAGCAAAGGTTTCCAAAAAACTCTTGAAATAACGGGTGTGGGCTACCGTGCGGAACAGAAAGGCAAGGATTTGAATTTGGTGCTGGGTTTTTCCCATCCGGTTGAATACAAGGCTCCGGAAGGCATAACTCTTGCCGCAAGCGAAGATAAGTTGAAAATAGTCATTAGCGGGATAGATAAACAACAGGTTGGCCAGGTTGCTGCGGAAATACGCAAATATCGTGAACCGGAACCTTACAAAGGCAAAGGCATTCGTTACTTAGGCGAATATATTTTGCGCAAACAGGGCAAAAAAACAGGGAAGTAAAGTATGTATGACGTAGCTAAAAAAAGATTGGATTCAAGGCTTGCTCGCCATTTGAGGATACGTAAAAAGGTTATCGGCACGGCAGAGCGCCCCCGTTTGGCAGTGCGCCGTACGCTTAATAATATGATAGCGCAACTCATAGACGATGTTAAACATTTGTCCATATTGCAGCTCTCCACCGGTTCAAAGGAATTTCAAAGCGAGTTCGGCGAATTGACAAAAACCGAGCAGTCTCGTAAATTGGGTGCGAAGCTCGCTGAGGCAGCAAAAGCCAAGGGTATTGAAACCGTGGTTTTTGACCGCGGCGGGTACATTTATCATGGTCGTGTGCAGGCTCTCGCAGAGAGTGTGCGTGAAAGCGGAATTAAATTTTAACCGAGGAAACTATTTTGGAAAGAGAAACTCAATACTCGGAATTTGAAGAAAAAACGGTAGCCGTTAACCGTTGTGCTAAAGTGGTTAAGGGCGGTCGCCGCTTTTCTTTGAGCGCACTTGTGGTTGTCGGCAACCGCAACGGCAAAATAGGCGTTGGAATAGGCAAGGCAAAAGAAAGCGCAGAGGCTGTTCGCAAAGCGAGCGAAAGCGCACGTCGTAATCTTGTGGAAATCAGCCTTCACGAAGGCACAATTCCCCATGAGGTTATGGTAAAATTCGGAGCAACCCGTATGTTGCTTATGCCTGCTGCGCCGGGTACCGGCGTTATAGCTGGGGCAGCAGCTCGTGCTGTTTTGGAGCTTGCCGGGGTTCATAACATTTTAACAAAGGCTTTTGGTTCTTCCAATCCGCATACCGTTGTTCGTGCTTGCATAGAAGGCTTAACGGTTCAGAGGAGCAGAAAGCAATTTGCCGCGTTGCGCGGCGGTGCGGAGGCTTGATGACGGAGCAGCTTAAAAATTTAAATGCATTACGCGGCAAAAAAATTGTTGTCACGCAAACCGTAAGCACAATTCGTTCTTTGCCGGTTCACAAAGTTAATTTGAGATCTTTGGGATTAAAGGGCATAGGCAAAAAAAAGGAGCATTTGTTAAATCCTCAAATAGAGGGAATGCTTCGCAAGGTCATTCACATGGTTAAAATTTCAGAGGTATCCTGATGCTGTCTTTGAATAATATAAATCCGGGCAAAGCCAAAGTTAAAGGCAGGAAAAGAATAGGCCGCGGGCCGGGCTCCGGCTGGGGAACAACTGCGGGTCGCGGTCAAAAAGGTGCCGGAGCACGCAAAAGCGCAAAAGCCGGAAGAGTCACTTTTGAAGGCGGACAAATGCCCATTCACCGCCGCTTGCCGAAGCGCGGATTTAAAAGCAGGTTTCCAAAGGACACGCAGATTGTTAATTTGGCCAAACTTGAAAAGGCAGAGGGAATTGAAAAGTTTGATGCCGTTGTTCTTTTTGATTTGGGTTTTATTCGCAATGTTAAAAAACCTATTAAAGTTTTAGGCACAGGTAAAATCACCCGTGCGATTGAGCTTAAGGTAAATGCCGTAAGCGAAAGCGCAAAGGCTGCTATTGAGGCTGCGGGTGGGAAAATTGAGATTTTGGCAGAGTAAAAAATGGAAGCATTGAAAAAAGCCATAGACGCCTTTGCGAATGCCTTTAGGGTAGAGGACTTGCGTAAAAAGCTCCTCTTTACGCTTGGCGTTTTGATAATTTACCGCATTGGCGCGCACATAAGCATTCCGGGTGTGGACCCGTCTCGCTTGGCCACATTTTTTTCGCAGAGTTCAAATAATCTATTCGGTCTTTACGATTCCTTTACCGGCGGGGCATTTGCCAAAGCTACCATATTTGCGCTGGGCATTATGCCTTATATAAGCGCGAGCATTATAATTCAAATTATGGGTGCGGTTATTCCGCAAATTCGTCTGCTTCAAAAAGAAGGGCAAGAAGGCAGGGCTAAATTAAATCAGTGGACAAGATATTTTACCGTTGCGCTTGCCGCTGTGCAGGGCTGGGGTATTTCAATATGGCTTTCCAGCGTGAAGGTTAATATAGGCGGCATGCAAGGAGTTTCCGTTTTGCTGGATGATTTTGCGACGGGTGCCGGCAACTGGGGTTTCCGTTTGCTTGCGGTTTTGACTATGACCACAGGAACGGTATTTGTTATGTATTTGGGTGAGCAGATTACCAGCCGAGGTGTCGGCAACGGAATTTCCCTGATAATTTTCGCCGGTATCGTAGGTGGGCTTCCGCGTGCTATGTTTATGGAAATTGAGCAATATACGGAAGGCAGCCAATCCTTGATGATAGAGATATTCATCTTAGCCATGGTTGTAGCCATTGTAGGCTTTATTGTATTCATAGAACAGGCCAATCGCCGCATTCCGCTTCAAAGCCCCAAGAGGGTAGTCGGGCGCAAGGTTATGGGCGGGCAATCCAGTTATTTGCCGTTCAAGGTCAATACCGCCGGAGTTATTCCTGTTATTTTTGCCTCTTCCATTATGTTTGTGCCGGCTATGATAGCTTCTTGGTTCCCGAATACCGGTTGGATTGAATCCTTTGCCGCCGCATTTTTGCCGGGACATATAACCTACAGCGTTATTTTTGGCTTGCTCATAATATTCTTCACCTATTTTTACACCGCTATTCAGTATAACCCAAGCGACATCGCAGACAATCTTAAAAAGTCCGGCGGCTTTATTCCGGGAGTTCGTCCCGGCCGCAAAACCGCCGAGTACATAGACCATATTTTAACCCGCATAACTTTGCCGGGTGCAATATTTTTGGCAACCATAAGCGTGGGGCCCTTGCATTTGAAAGATGCTTTGAATATGTCTTTTTACATAGGCGGAACATCTGTTTTAATAGTGGTGGGTGTTGCCCTAGACACTTTAAGGCAAATAGAAGCTCAGTTGCATACTAAGAATTATGAGGGTTTCCTTAAACACGGCCGTATCCGCGGCAGGATGGCGTCTTAGTGGCAAAAGAAGAAGGCATACAGGTGGAAGGCTCGGTTATAGAGGTGCTGGGAAACGATTTGTTTCGGGTTTCCTTGGATAACGGGCATGAGGTTTTGGCACACCTTTCCGGAAAAATGCGTAAGAATTTCATACGCATTCTGCTTTCCGACAGGGTAACAGTTGAATTAACGCCTTACGATTTAACCCGTGGGCGTATAATATACAGGTTTAAATAACTAGTTTCGCAGGGAAAGGAAAGAATTATGAAAGTCAAGGCATCACTTAAAGTTCGTTGTGAATCGTGCAAAATAGTTCGCCGTAAAGGCATTTTGCGCATTATTTGCGATAAAAAACCCCGTCACAAGCAAAAGCAGGGGTAAGGGAGAATTATGGCTAGAATCGCTGGTATAGATTTGCCCAAGCATAAAAGCGTGGAATATGGCTTAACCGCTATTTTCGGCGTGGGGTTGCACACTTCTCGCGAGGTTTGCGAAAAACTGGGCATAGACAAAAACAAAAAGGTTGAAACCTTAACGGAAGAAGAGCAGGGCAAAATACGCCGAATGCTGGAAGAGAACTACAAAGTAGAAGGTCAGTTGAGGGCTGAGATAACTTTGAATATCAAGCGTTTGCAGGATATTGGCAGTTATCGGGGTTTAAGGCATCGCAAAGGATTGCCGGTAAGGGGGCAGCGTACTCGCACAAATGCCCGTACCCGCAAAGGTCCAAAGAAAACTGTGGCTAACAAGAAGAAGTAAGGAGTATGCAAGTGGCAGAAGAAGCAAAAGAAGAAAAAGAAGTGCCGGTAGAAGCACCTGTAACCGAAGAGGTTAAGGTTAAGAAAGGCAAAAAGCGCATAGATGTGCAGGGCGTGGCTCATGTGTATGCCTCTTTCAACAACACCATAATTTCCATAACGGATTCCAAA
This sequence comes from Fibrobacteria bacterium GUT31, assembly GCA_001462225.1. GTDB lineage: Bacteria > Fibrobacterota > Fibrobacteria > Fibrobacterales > Fibrobacteraceae > Fibrimonas. The sequence continues at coordinate 22,767 of LIUH01000053.1, forward strand.
GGAAATTTGGTTGCCGGCAATTCTCCGGGCCGTTCCGGTTACAAGGGTAGCAAAAAAAGTACGCCTTATGCGGCACAGGTTGCTTCGGAGGCAGCTGCGCTTCAGGCTTTTACTCTTGGTATGCGTAAAGTTACGGTTCGCATTAAAGGTGCCGGCCCTGCTCGCGAATCGGCTGTTCGCGCACTTAAAAACGCAGGCTTGGAAGTGCTATCCATTTTGGATGTTACCGGTATTCCGCATAACGGTTGCCGTCCGAAAAAGAGAAGAAGAATTTAAAAGGAGACTGATATGGTGTGGAAATCCCTTAAAATGCCTCGGAATTTTCAGAAAACGGAAGTCTCTGAAAATGGCCGTCGCGCGAAATTTGAAATAGAAGCCTTGGAACGTGGCTGGGGTACGACAATTGGCAATGCCCTTCGCAGAGTTTTGCTGTCATCAATTCAAGGTGCAGCCATTGTGTCTGTTAAAATAGACAAGGTTCAAAAGGAATACGCCAGCATTCCGGGCGTTAGAGAAGATGTGACAGACATCATTCTCAATCTGAAAGCCATTCGTCTTAAGCTCTTGAGCGATAAAGATGAAGTTTTGCGTTTGGATGTTACGGGTGAAGGCGATGTTGCGGCAAAGCATATAGATGCAAATCCGGCTGTTGTTATTCTCAATCCGGATGCTCATATAGCATCTCTCAGCGGGAGTGCTTCTCTTTGCATAGAGATGAAGGTATCTTCGGGTCGCGGCTATGTTCCGGCAGACGACCCGGATCGCAGAAGATCCGCGGAAAATGCTCCGGTCGGCGAAATTTTAATAGATGCTAACTTTAATCCGGTTTTGAATGTGGCTATGCTAGTTTCCGATACCAGAGTTGAGGAGCGTACGGATTTTAATCGCTTGGATTTGGACATAACCACAGATGGCAGCATAGACCCGGAAGACGCTTTGGCTTATGCGGCAAAACTTTTGGTAGATCATTTGGAAATGTTCATAAACTTTGAGGGTGATTTGGATAGCTCTGAGGAAATGAATTGTTCTGCCGATCAAGCTATTATTGCTCAAAAATTGCTTTTGAAGGTGGAAGATTTGGAATTGTCCGTACGTTCCAGCAACTGCTTAAGGCAGGCAGGCATTCACACGATAGCGGATTTGGTTCGCAACAAAGAAGCCGATATGTTAAAGCACAAGAACTTCGGCAGAAAATCTTTGGTTGAGCTAAATGATTTATTGTCTTCAATGGATTTGAGTTTCGGCATGGATGTTGATGCCTACTTAAAGGAAGGAGGCTCAGAATGAGGCACGGTGTAAAAGTAAAGAAATGGGGTGCTAATTCGGCACATAGACATGCGATGCTTCGCAGTCTTTCCACTTCCATATTGCTTAAAGGTTTGGAAGCAGACCCTTTGGAGAGAGCTGTACGCACCACTTTGCTAAAAGCTAAAATGGTTCGCAGCCTTGTGGACAGGTTAATCACTTATGCGAAAAAAGGCGATTTGGCAGCCCGCCGCCAAGCAGCCCGTTTCGTTATGGATGCGACTGTTTTAAAATATCTTTTTGATGTGATAGGCCCTCGTTACGCAAATAGGAACGGCGGTTACACAAGAGTTTTAAAACTCGGTAACTACCGTGCAGGCGATGCGGCGGAAATGGCTTTGGTAGGATTGGTTGAGGATACGGTGTAGAAAATCTATATTTACCTGTAATGACCCTTTCTCGCAAAATAACGCCTTCCGCTAGAGCCTTATGCAGAGGCTCTGCGGTACGTTGCATTTTAGGGCAAAAATGTTCTCAATTCTCAACTCTGTACTCTCAACTAAGCGGCTATTTTAGCCACGTTGCCTTTACCCCCCCGAATCGCTTTAAAGGTGGTTTTAAGCCTCTTA
>LIUH01000054.1:0-382 GCA_001462225.1 Fibrobacteria bacterium GUT31
TTTCGGTGGATCATTTCTCGCAAGGTGAAGACATAATGCTGCGCTTTGCTGTAGAAGATACCGGGCAGGGCATGAAAGGCGAAGATCAAAGACACCTGTTTTCAGAGTATTCGCGTTTTAACGCCAAAGCAAACCGCACCACCGAAGGAACAGGACTCGGATTAAACATCACCAAAAAACTTGTGGATATGATGGGCGGCACAATCAAGGCGCAGAGCGAGTACGGCAGGGGCAGCAGGTTTACCGTAACTGTGAAGCAGAAAGCGGTGGAATGCGCCATAATTGGCACGGAGCTTGCTGATAGACTGCGTAACTTTACATTTACGGGCGACAGGCAGTCCGCCAAACTGCAAATTACCCGTGAGCCAATGCCGTACGGAAG
>LIUH01000054.1:509-809 GCA_001462225.1 Fibrobacteria bacterium GUT31
TACGGAAGCGTGCTTGTTGTTGATGATGTGGATACGAATCTGTATGTCGCCGAGGGACTGCTATTGCCGTATAAACTGAAAATAGAGACAGCGGACAGCGGTTTTTTGGCAATAGAGAGAATAAAAAACGGCAAAACTTACGATATAATTTTTATGGATCACATGATGCCTAAGATGGATGGAATAGAAACCACTGAAAGACTGCGTGATCTTGGATATAAGGGCACGGTAGTAGCGTTAACAGCCAACGCGCTGATTGGCAATGAAGATTTGTTTGCGCAGAAAGGCTTTGACGGATTT
>LIUH01000054.1:974-12881 GCA_001462225.1 Fibrobacteria bacterium GUT31
CCGATAGACATCCGCCACCTGAATACGACATTGAACAAATTTATCCGCGACAAACACCGTCAGGAAGCGAAAAAATACAAGCCGGAAACGGTGGTGCAATCGGAGACGCAGACAGCGGAAACAAGAGCGAAAATGCTTAAAATTTTCTGCCGTGATGCGGAAAAGGCAATCGGCACTCTACGTGAAACAGCCACGAATGGCGATGTAAAATTGCTAACGACCACTGCCCATGCCATGAAATCCGCACTGGTGAATGTCGGAGAAACTGAAAAATCAGAGTTGGCGGCGGCAATGGAAAAAGCAGGCATTGACGGCGATGCAGGCTTTATCGCTGCCAACACGGAAGATTTTATAAAAACGCTTGAAGCCCTGATAAAAGAATTAAGACCCGCCCAAGCAGCAACAGCAGACGTGACGGAAGATACCGCATATCTTAAAGAACAACTGCAAATTATCAAAACCGCCTGTGAAGATTATGACGATACTGCCGCCTACGCCGCACTTGACCGCTTAAAAGAAAAACAATGGAAACCGCAAACCGCCGAGGCCCTTGAAAAAATTCGTGATGCGCTGTTTTTGCACAGCGATTTTGATGGAACGGTAGAGCAGGTTTCCGCTTGGGAGGATTTACTATATTCCCCCAAATGAAAGGAATTCTATTAGCAGGTGGGGCCGGTTCTCGGCTTTATCCTTTGAGTGCGGTGGCTAGCAAGCAGTTGCAGCCCGTTTACGACAAACCCATAATTTATTATCCGCTCTCCGTGCTTATGCTGGGCGGTATAAAAGATATAATGCTGATTAGCACCCCTGCCGATATCCCCCGCTTTCAAAATCTATTGGGAAACGGAAACCAGTGGGGTATAAATATTCAATACGCCGTTCAGCCAAAGCCGGAAGGCATAGCGCAGGCTTTTTTGATTGCAGATGACTTTATCAAAAACGAGGCTTGCACATTGATTTTAGGAGATAACATCTTTTACGGTTCCTTTGATTTATACGGCATAATGACAACTGCACAGAATTTCACAGGGGCAAAAATTCTAGGCTACGCGGTAAATGACCCGGAACGCTACGGTGTTGTTGAATTTGATGAGTCCGGCAAAGCCCTTTCTCTGGAAGAAAAACCCGCAAAACCCAAAAGCAATTATGCAGTGCCGGGATTGTATGTTTACGATAAAAGCGTTCTTGAAAAAGCCAAGGCCTTAAAGCCGAGTGCACGGGGCGAATTGGAAATCACGGATATTAACAAGGCGTATTTGCAGGAAGGAACTCTGTTCGTAAAAAAAATAGGGCGCGGCGTCGCATGGTTAGACACAGGCACACACGCTTCTCTTTTGGAGGCGAGCAACTTTGTTTATACTTTGGAGTCTAGGCAGGGGTTGAAAATCGCTTGTTTGGAGGAGATTGCCGTTGAACGAGGTTTCATCTCTTGGGAAAATATGAAAGAGCATTTGGAAAAAAATATGCCGAAATGCCCTTATAGGGATTATATTTTTAGAAGGTTTGGTTCTTTATGAAACGGTTTTTATTATTTCTCCTCGTCTATCAAACCGTCTTTGCACAAATTGAAACAAATTTTTATCGCCAAGCAAATCGCGAGGAAATGACTAAATGGGTTGATTCCGTTTTTAATACGATGACTCCCGATGAACGTATAGGTCAACTGTTTATGCTCACAATTGATCCGGCAAAACCGTACAGGGAAAAAACTTTGAGCTATATAAAAAACCAGAAGATCGGCGGCATTTTGTTTGCGAAAGGAAATTTGCCGGAGCAAGCGGAAAGCACCAATATTTATCAGGCGGCAAGCCAAATTCCTCTATTTTTTTCTTTTGACGGTGAATGGGGGTTGGCTATGCGTTTGCCGGAAACGCCGCAATTCCCGCGGAATATGGCACTTGGGGCTATTGAAAATAACGAGTTAATCCGCCTTTACGGTGAAGAAGTAGGCAGGGAAATGAACGAATTGGGAGTTCAGCTAAACTTTGCTCCGGTTTTGGATGTCAATATAAATCCCGGAAATCCGGTTATTGGAAATCGCTCGTTTGGAGAACATAGTGAGTTGGTGGCAGAAAAAGGAATTGCCTATTCTACAGGCTTGGAAAGCAGGAAAGTGATAGCCGTGGTTAAGCATTTCCCCGGACACGGAGATACCAAGGAAGATTCGCACAAAAAACTTCCGGTTGTAAATCACAATAAAAAACTTATGAAAGAAATCGATTTGCCTCCTTTTGAAAAATTTATACAGCATGGATTTTCGGGTATAATGACAGGGCATCTGTTTGTACCGGCTTATGATAAAACAGCCGGCTTGGCCAGTTCTCTATCGCCTAAAATAGTGAATGACCTATTGCGCAAAGAACTCGGATTTACCGGGTTGATTATCACGGATGCCCTTGTAATGGAAGGTGCTTTGGGAACAAAAACAAATCCTTCCTTGCAAGCCTTGCTTGCGGGGAACGATATTCTGCTTAAACCCGTTGATGTGATAACCGCCATTAAAGCGATAAAGAATGCCGTTGCCAATGGAGCGGTGTCTATGGAAACTATTGATGAAAAATGCAAAAAAATTCTCAGCTATAAATACATAACCGGCCTGAATAAATATAAACCTATTAAAATAGAGGGATTGGCACAGAGAATCAACACGGAACAGGCTCATTTGCTGGTGGAAAAATTGAATCAAGAAGCTATTACTTTGTTGAAAAACGAAGAGCAGGCAATTCCTCTTAAAGAGTTAAACAAAAAAATAGCCGTGCTTTCCATAGGTGAGGGCAATCTGTCGCAATTTCAAAATGTTTTGAGTTCACATGGCAGTTTTGATAATTTTTATTTGCCGGAAAAAGCATCGGCACAAAGTATTCAGGAGGTGTTTAAAAAATTGCAAAAATATGATATGGTAATTTGCGGTGTTCATTTTAACAAGAGAAATTATTCTGCCGAATTGAGAGCGCTTTCCTTAAAAACCAACGTGAATCTCGTTTTTTTTATAACTCCATATAATTTAAATAGATATTCGGGAAGCATTGAGCGGGCACGTTCGGTAACTTTAGCCTATGAAAATACAAAAGCTGCGCAAAAAGCCGCTGCGCAAATCATCTTGGGTCATATACCGGCCAAGGGGCGTTTACCGGTGACTATCTCCAAACTGTTTGCATATGGGAGCGGCATTCAAACGGAAAAAGCCGATGCATCGAAATCTGCTGAGGAATAAGCGCATTCCTTAGGCACAAGGGCGGCAAAAGTCCATTTGGAATTTTTTACAAAACTTTTTACAAAGGATTCTATGCAATCCGCTTCCATTCGATTTATTTTCGCTTCCGTTTCGTTTGCGTTTATGGTATGCCCATGCCTCAGCACCTGGCGAGCGGTGCGATTTTGGCGGTTGTTTAAAGAATCTCTGGATAGTTTATAAGAGCCTATTATTCCTTGCTTCGCACGTTCCAATTCGTTTTTAAAAAAACCGCTTTTCAGAAAAATTTTCATCTCCTTGCGGATTAAATCTGTGACTTGCTCCAAATTTTGCGGCTCTGCGGCAAATGAAATTTGAAACAGAGAAAGATTTTTTTGGGCAGCTGTTTTTTGGATGAAATTTTCAAAAGAAGAATTTACGGAATACACAAGCCCGTATTTTTCCCTGATATTCTGAAACAACCTGCTTGTAAATCCGTAACCGAAAACATGGTTGAAAATTTGCATGGCTCTTATCTCTTTCGCAGCCAAGCCCTCGCAGGAAGTCCCCCACAAAACCGTTGCTTGCTGAACATGCTTTCGCAAAATTGCAGTTCCGGAACTCGCACGGTAAACCATATGCGGCTGATTGCCTGCGCTGATTTTTTTTGAAAAAATTTTTCTGCAAATTTTCAGCAGTTCTCTGTGTTCAACTGCTCCGGCTACGCTCAATAAAACGGGCAGTTCTTCCAAAATGAATTTTTGCCGCTTGCGAATTTCCGAAATTTTCAAATTTTTAACGGAATTTAAAGTGCCGGCTATCGGGAAAGCAAGCGAACAATTTTTAAAATGCGCCTTGTGAAAAAAATCGTACACAAGCTCTTCCGGATTATCTTCTACCGCATTTATTTCCTCTAAAATAACGTTTCTTTCCTTTGCAAAATCCGCCGGTGCCAATCTTGGCTCCGTAGTTAAATCCGCCAAAACACAAACTGCTGTTTTCAAATGCTCTTTGGCAATGTGAATATAAAAACAAGTGGCATCTCTTGATGTGTAAGCGTTCAGGTTTCCTCCCAAATCTTCTATCTCCTTTGCAATCTGAAATGCCGAGCGATTTTTTGTTCCTTTAAAAACCAAATGCTCATAAAAATGGCTGAGTCCGCTATTGCTCGAATTTTCCGAAGCGGAACCCACAGGCAACCATAAACCCACAGATACCGAAGAAGCACTGTGCACACAATCCGTTGCAATGCTAACTCCACTCGGTAAAACGCTCAGTTGTTTGTTTTCCGTAAATTTGTCGCTACTCATATAGATTTTTCTTTATTCTTTTAATCTCCAAATTGAAAGGTATTTCCTTTTTCATTTTTTTTTCAACAGATTTATAAGCGTAAAGAGCAGTGGAATGATCCCGATTAAAATATTTTCCTATATGCTCATAGCTTTTTTTTAACAGATTTCGCATAAAATACATGGCTACCTGGCGAGATAAAACAGCTTCTTTGCCGCCTCGCCCTTTCAACCTTAAAACGTCAACTGAAATTCCATAATTAACGGCCACTGTTTTTACTATGGTTTCCATGGTCAAGATTTTGCGGGAATTTGAAAAATGCTCTTCCAAAACATCTGCTGCCATCTCTAAATCCGCATTTCTATTGCTTTGGATAGCTTTAAATCTGATATTGCTGACTATTCCTACCAAGTCACTTGCCGTGCCGCTTGTTTTTTCCGCTAAGTGCAACAACACGCTTTCGTTTATCTTAAGATTTATCATATCGAATTTTTTTCGTAAAATCGCCAGCCTATCAACCAAGACCGGCGGAGAAATCTGAACGGTCAAACCGCTTGTTAAACGTGAACGGAGCGATTCGTTTAAATTTTCCATGTTTGATACGGGAATTTGCGAAGCCACAATCACAGGTTTGTTGGCGAGCAATAGAGTATTGAAAATTTGAAGCAGTTCGTGCTGCGATTGGGTTTTGCCTTCAATGTTCTGGAAATCATCCAATATGAGCACGTCCGTATTGCGATACCTAACGGACATCTCTTCTATGGGTGAAGGGTTATTTTCTTTTTTTAACAGCATATTTTTTGCAAATTCTTCGTAAAATTCAAGGGCTGTTAAGCAAATTATCTTTAAGCCCGAATTTTTTGAACGCAAAGAGTTTACCGTTGAATGCAATAAATGGGTTTTTCCCAGTCCGGTTGCGCCTACCAAAACCAGAGGATTGCCGTGAAGTTCCCCTGCCTCAGCCACAGCTTTGCAAGCCGCATAAGCCAGCCTTGAGGATTCTCCTTCTGCAAAAGAGTCAAATCTGTATTGAGGAGATATTTCCATGGTGGGAAAGGTAATTTAGTAAATGTACTTTGCCACATACCCCATATGCCCCTCAGGATAGCCGGCTCGTAAATGCCCTGCGCCAATGGAAAAATGCGAAACGCCTAAAACAAACCCAAAACCGAGCACAGGTCCCGGATATGCAAAGGAATTGTAAATGCCGAAATAACCCAGCTTTATTTGCTGGTAAAGCATAAAATTTGCTCCGTTCTTCTCATTTACAGGCCGTTCAACGCCGAATGAATAAAAAGAATTGAAATTCGCTTCGCAGGCAAAAAGCCAAGAAAAATAGATAGGTGTTTTTGAAACCAAGTGCGTTTTCTGCAAAACGGAAATTTTTACCCAGTCTTTGTAAAAAACACTCAAACCCGCTAAAATCCTATGCTCTTGCCAAGAACCGTTACCCGGAACCCAAGATATATTAGCTCTTTCACCTAGTTCCAATGATAGAAAGCCAAACGGCTTGAACCCTATGCTGCCGGAAAATTCAAGTTCCCTGTAAATGGAATCCAATGTAGCGCCCCCAAACCCCGCCGCAGCTAAGAAACGCCCATCACTCCAAGCAACATCGGTTTTTCCGTTGTGAAAATTCTCGAAAGGCTCGCTATAACGAAACACAATCACACTTGTTTTTTCAACCTTCCAAGTGTCTTCTCCGTTCCAAACCGCAGGGTTGTTAAGAGAAGGGAGTGTTAGCGCAAAGCAGTCAAGGGCGAACAATAAAAACAGCCGTTTCATCTATTCCCTCCCCTTGCAAATGAATAAAGCACGGCCCGTTTTGGCAACGCCGCCACTGCGGAATCTCAATCCATGATACATTCGCCCGCGAGTCTATAGTTTTTTTCAAAATGCTAACTCCGCCTCTGTCTATTAACCTAAGCTCAAATTTTGCCTGTGAATTTATGCGTATTCTAAGCATTGCATTCTTTTTTGAACGCTCCAAAACCCGCTCCGATATTTGCAAAATTTTTGTTTGATTATTAGAAACCCTAGGCGCAAAACCCGGGCTTATTGCCTCAGTGCTCGGGCATTTTATAGGTCTGTTCACCGCCTTGCCCCACATCACGGAATCCAGTTTCAAGCTGCCGACGCAAAGTCTTAAAGTGTCTGCCGTATTCTTTAAAGCGGCAATGGATATTTGATAAATCGGAATCTCTTCCGTTTGCAAAAAAGCCCTTAAATCAGCACTGTCTTTTGTGATTAAAACAGAACCCTTGCCCTTAATTGAGTCCGAAGTTTTTAAAGGCGTCTTAGCCTCGCAATCGGAAATCCCATTCAACGGAAAAGCCAAAACCGTGCGATTCGTTATCTCAAACCACTCCGGAATTCCTTCCTCCGGACAAGGCGCCACCTCCGATATGTAAATCGGAATTTCCCCATAAAAAGAAATCAAAGAATCCAAAGTCATAGCAGAATCCAAAGCCGCATTATTTCCACTCCCCACTTCCCACTCCCCACTCCCCACTCTCCTAACAACCATCCCCGCCTTAGGAACCGGCAAATACGCGGTGTCTCTGCAAATGCCGGCACTCAAATTCCAAACGCTGGCTCTGGAATTCGGGAGAGCCGAACCGGTTAAAGGCAAACAGAACGAGCCGCTTTTCACAGGGCAGGCCTCGGGTGCTCCCCTGTGCAAAATGAGTTCCGTGAAAAAGGAATCCGGCGGAACATAAACGGCAAAAACCCTGCTCTCTTCCATCTGCAAATAGATGGAATCCCAGGGAACAACGGAACTTTCCCATTTTATGCTCAGGTATTCGCCTTCGTTATCGGGCACGTCTACCGGGTCGGGAAAAAATTCTTTAAAATACGGGCATTCGGGGAGCAAAGCCAAAGCTGCTCCCATTAACAATGGGCTCATAAACCTCTCAATTACTCAACAGAGTACTTGTCAGGAAGTATGTAATAAATCGGATTCACAGCCACGCCGTTAACCCACACCTCGTAGTGAACGTGGTTACCTGTCGTGCGCCCCGTGCTTCCCATGTAGCCTATGACATCGAATCTTGAAACCATTTGCCCTTCTTTTACAAAAGGCTTTTCCATATGACCATAGCGTGTTACGATGCCGTTTCCATGATCTATAGCAATATATCTCCCCATTGTTTCGCTTCCTGCGACAATGTCAACTCTGCCGTTTGCAGTTGCGCGAATGGGTGCCCACTTTGTACCGGACAAGTCTATGCCTAAGTGCATTCGTTCCTTTTCGCCGGTCACAGGGTGAGTGCGATAGCCAAAAGGTGAACTTAAAAAGCCCTTGGCCGGCCAAATCGAAGGTGTATGCTGTAAGTTTCCGTGCAAACTCTCAATAAAGAATTGCAGTCTCAAATAGGAACTATTTGCCCTCTCTATTTTTGTTTCTATTTTATTAAATCTATCCGATACGGTGTTTTTCAATCTTTTTATCGGCACAACAGACCACACAAGTGCACTATCCGGAAGAATCAGCCCTCCAAAACCCATTCTTCGCATACCGGTATCCGGTATTGCAAGCCCGTATTTTGCATACAGCAAATCTTCGTTGCCGTAAGATCTGAATATTTTGGCATCTATCGAATCTATTTCCGCATTTAAACTTTCAAATCTTGAATAAAGCTGAATTCTCTGTTCTTGCGCAGCATCTATAAAATGCTGGCGAGTCCAGTATGCAAGCACGTTTACAATGAGAATCAAAAGAGCCAACTGTACCAGCCGCTTGAATACTCCGACAAAGAGCAACAAAACCTTAGGAAAACTCAATTGCACAGAGACAGGAGAGCCATCTAAACTTATGTGAGCACGCACAAATTTCATAAAACCAAGAGAATCAATGTAGAAATATTTTTACCACTCTCCTAAGAGCTTGGCACAATCGGTCTATTTCCCATTCATCGGTATAGGCGGCAAAGCTGGCTCGCAACGTGGCAGAAACGCCAAGAGCCTCCATAGCAGGCTGGGCGCAGTGATGCCCGGCACGCACAGCTATTCCGTCTTCGTCCAGGATTAATGCTACGTCGTGGGGGTGAATTGGGGAGTGGGGAGTAGGGAGTGGGGAATTGAGAGTGAATGAAATTATTGAGCCGCGGTTTTTTGGGTTGCCTATTATGTGCAAACCGTCTATTTTTTTGAGTTCAGACAAGGCATATGCGGTTATTTGCTGCTCGTGGGTTAGAATGTTGTCCATTCCGGTTTCGTTTATCCAGTCTATGGCGGTGGAAAGCCCTAAAACTTCGGCTATGGGAGGAGTGCCGGCTTCAAAGCGTGCCGGTGGGGCGGCAAAAGTTGTGCCTTCAAAGCTAACTCGGTCTATCATTTCGCCGCCGCCTTGCCAAGGGGGCAGGCTCTCCAAAACTTCGCTTTTGCCGTAGAGAATGCCTACACCTGTAGGTCCATACATTTTGTGACCGCTGAATGTTAAAAAATCGCAGTCTAGGTTTTTAACGGAAATCTTTGAGTGCGGGGCACCTTGGGCTGCATCTATGAGTATCCTAGCTTGGGGTGCAAGCTTGCGGATTATGGGTATTATCTCTTGCAGAGGATTTATAGTCCCAATGCTGTTTGCGGTGTGGGTAAGGGCTACGATTTTTGTTTTTTTGCCGAGCAGATTTTGAAGCTCTGAAATCTGCAAATCGCCGTTGCTATCGCAGGGAATTGCCTTTATTTTTGCTCCTTTTTCTTTGCCGGCCAGTTGCCAAGGGACAATATTCGCATGATGTTCCAGAACGGAGAGCAGAATTTCATCTTCGGGTTCAAAGCATGAGAGCACGTAACGCCAAGCGACTAGATTTATGCCCTCGGTTGTGCCTTTTGTGAAAATGATATTGTTTTCGCTTGGCGCATCTATAAACTTTGCGATTTTTGAACGGGCTTCCTCAAATTTTTGCGTGGTTTTGGCACTCAGGGCATAAGCCCCTCTTTTTACGGAACTGTAATGAGTTTTGTAAAAATCGTTCATCGCTTCTATTACGCAAAGCGGTTTTTGCGTAGTAGCAGCGGAATCCAAAAATGCCAAAGGGTGCCCGTTTATATTTTGCGATAAAACGGGGAATTGGGAACGCATTATCTCCCCGCCGCTTTTGCCTTGTCTCCGTATTTCTTTATCAGTTCTTCTTGAATGCCACGTGGAACAGGGGAATATTTGGCAAATTCCATTGTGAATTCCGCTTTGCCCTGAGTCATAGAGCGCAAATCCGTAGCATAGCCGAACATCTCGGAAAGAGGAACTTCTGCCGTTATGGTGGTGTAGTTCTGCTGTTCGGTAGTGGCCTGTATTGTGCCGCGACGCTGCGAAAGATTTCCCACAACACTGCCTTGGAATTCTGTGGGGGTTTGAACTTCAACTTTCATTATAGGTTCAAGCACCTGCGCACCGGCCTTTTGAAAGGCTTCACGGAATGCCATGCGAGCGCAAATTTGGAAGGCCATATCGGAAGAATCAACAGGGTGGTATTGACCGTCTTTTACTTCCATCTCTATGCCCACAACGGGGAAGCCTATTAAGGAACCAGCTTCCATACAGCTTTGGAAACCCTTGTCACAGCTCGGAATGTATTCCTTTGGAATGCGGCCGCCAACAACAGTGCTCACAAAGTTGTAAATCTTTTCCATATCGCCTTCAATTGGCATCGGGCGCATTTCGCCCATAATTTTTGCATACTGACCAGCACCGCCGGTTTGTTTTTTGTGGGTGTAATCAAATGCAGCCGACTTGGTAATTGTTTCACGATAAGCAACCTGCGGAGCACCGGTTTGAACTTCAACCTTGTATTCACGCCTCATGCGTTCAACATAAACATCAAGGTGCAATTCGCCCATACCCTTGATAATTGTTTGCCCGGATTCTTTGTCCACATAAACTTGGAAAGTGGGATCTTCTTTGGTAAAGCGGTTAAGGGCTTTTGAAAGATTAGCCTCTGCGTCTCTGTTTTTCGGTTCAATAACGAGTTCAATAACGGGGTTTGGAACGTGCATGGAGGTCATGTTCATGCGTAGGCTGCCGTCTGTGAAAGTGGTGCCGGTTGCGCAGTCTATGCCAAACAAAGCTACGATGTCGCCTGCTCCGGCTTCGGAAATATCTTCCATTTGGTCTGAGTGCATACGCACCAAACGGCCTACGTTCACTTTTTTGCCGGTGCTCATATTGACTATGGTTAGACCCTTTTTAACTATGCCCTGATAAATGCGAATATATGTCAATTGTCCGTAGCGATCATCTGTTAATTTGAATGCGTAGCAAACCAAAGGTTTGTCATCGCTGCTTTCCATCTCGGTTGGCTCTTCGTTTTTATCCAAATCTAAAGCGATATTTTTAACTTCCGTCGGATTTGGCAGGTAATCCGTCACTCCGTCCAAAAGTTTTTGAATACCTGTGTTTTTATAGGCGGAACCCACGAAAACCGGTGTAATTTTGAGGTCTATTGTCGCTTTGCGGATAGTCGCTTTGAGCAAGTCTTCCGGAACGTCTTTTCCTTCCAAGGCTAGCTCCATCAAATGGTCGTTAAAATCGGCAACGGTCTCTATTAACTTGGCACGGTATTCTACAGCCTGAGCCTTTAGATCTTCGGGAATCTCTATTTCCTTGATTTCTTGACCGTTTGGCCCTTCAAAAAGATAGCCCTTCATTTTAATCAAATCAACAACACCTTTTAGTTTGTCTTCAAGACCTATGGGTATTTGCATTAAACAAGAAACATGGTTTAGTTTTTCATGAAGCTGGGTAGCTACACGGAATGGGTCTGCGCCTGCACGGTCGCATTTATTCACAAAAGCTATGCGAGGAACATTGTAGCGGCGCATTTGCCTGTCCACGGTAATGGACTGGGACTGAACGCCGGCAACACCGCAAAGAACCAGAATTGCGCCATCCAAAACTCTTAGAGAGCGCTCTACTTCAATGGTGAAATCCACGTGGCCCGGGGTATCAATTATGTTTATGGTGGTATCGTTCCATGTTGCATAGGTAGCGGCGGACTGTATTGTAATGCCGCGCTCGCGTTCCAATTCCATTGAATCCATTGTCGCACCTACGCCGTCTTTTCCACGAACTTCGTGGACAGCGTGAATGCGCTTTGTATAGAACAAAATACGTTCCGTTAAAGTTGTCTTTCCGGAATCTATATGCGCAGAAATTCCGATATTGCGATGGTTCTCTATATTCTTCATAGGGTATATAAATATAGTAAAAAAAAGCCACAGTGTCAAGGGATTTTTATTATTTCCCAGGGCAAACGCATCTACAAGCTCTACCAGCACTACATCGTTGGTTGGGGGCGCATTATTGCCGTGCCGTGCGTAAATTGTGTTGTATGCAACATGAAATGGCAAAATCCCCTAAATCCTAAAAATCGGGGGAAGCGGGGTTCTGACAAAAGGCAAATTTCGTGGCTGAATTTTTGCTATATTGCCTATCAAGGAGAAAC
>LIUH01000054.1:13168-14328 GCA_001462225.1 Fibrobacteria bacterium GUT31
AGAGAAAGTGGGGGCGGACTTTCTCATAAACGGCGACTGGAATTTAGCAGAGGCGGAGGCTGAATTTGGACACGGCTGGCTTAGTAAGTAAAATTGTAGATGCGGTATTTAGTATTGACGCGGGTCGTAAAGGCTTTGCCACCAGAGGCAAAGAAGCGGAAGGGCGTATTCTGTACGAAGACGGTATTGCCCTCGCCATGTCTGTTTTCAAAGAAGCGCAAACCACTGCCAACCCTTTAATGCTACTCCTTGCCGAGTCTGCTTACGTCACCCAAGAAAAGCAACTGTGCGATAAATCCGACAAAGATACGATCAACAGTTTAAGTAAAGCGATCGAAAGTTTTGACGATGCGTTTCTTGCGTTAAAGGCGGTCGAAAATCCGCATTATACCCTGAGCGACGATATGTTCCCCCACAACAAAAACTTCCGTTTCAAAGGCTACCCAAAGGATGCTTACCACATCGCCTTTATCGCCCATAAAACCAGACTGCAAAATATACTCCGTACCCCCGGACTAGACCCCATAGAAAAAGCCCTGTTAAAACAACGTATCGACAACATTCCCGCCGCACAAGACGGCTATGTTGAAAAGCAGAAAAAAGCGTTTGCAAATTGACAAGAGAAAAGCACCGTCACGTTGCACAATATTTGTCTGAACCCCGATACCCCCGATGAAGAGGATTTTCCCGATAAAAAAACGTCAACCGACACCGTTTATATCCAAGTGTGTAGCCACGACATCCACCATATTCGCACGTTGCACCATGCACCCCGACGTTGCAAATGCACCACACCGTTCCGTAGAGACGGATAATTATCCGTCTCTACAACGTCGTTTCGCAACGTCGTTGCACAACGACATGGCAAACAAAAACGTTCGTGGCGAAATATGGCACACTGGGACGCATTATTGCCGTGCCGTGCGTAAATTGTGTTGTATGCAACATGAAATGGCAAAATCCCCTAAATCCTAAAAATCGGGGGCATCGGGGTTCTTTGGTTATTCCCCGCTTTGGTTTGCCATACCAAAACCCGGGGACACGGTTTTGGCAAGGTTCGCACCGTTATGGTGCATTTTGAATGCAACGGACAGAAAAGAGGTTTGTTTTGCTCATAATAAACCTCCTATGGCTCTACCAAATTTATGCCGCTCCTCTTT
>LIUH01000055.1:0-6684 GCA_001462225.1 Fibrobacteria bacterium GUT31
TCCATGCGGTCTGTTAATTGCTCCCTTACTATCTCGTCTATTTGAGGTGTTGTGTCGTCTGGTGTTGACTGAGAAGATTGGCTTGTGGACTCTAAAGTCAGCAAAGAATCAATGTCCCCTGTTAAATCGGGAAGATTTTCTACCGGCCTATCAATCAACTGTTCCCTTACTATATCGTCTATATTCGGCACCTGCGGCTCGGAAGCCGCAACCGCAGGCTCTCTATCAAAGATGGAAGCCGCTTCCGGCAAAATGGGAGTTGCTTCCGGCAACGGCGGCATCACGGAATCAAGTATATTGTCAACTGCTTTGAAAAGCAGGGATTCCGTTGCCTCTTCCTCTTTTTCATCTTCTTCTAAAATATTGTCCAACGCGGCGGAAAGCGGTGTAGGCACAGGCTTAACGGCGGGAAGTTCTATTGCATCAGGCTCAAAGGTATTCAAAATGCTCGCATAAATTTCCGTTTCAAGCGGCTGTTCCTGCTTTTTCGCTGTTTCCAAAAGCAGTCTTTGCGCAGAGAGGCAGAACGGGTCTCGTTTTGCCACCGCTTCAAAATCAGTCTTAGCTCCTTTTAAATCCTCTTTCTCCAAGAGTATGCGACCTCTGGCGAGTTTCCCCGGCAAAAAATCGGGATTCGCCTCCACTCCCTTATTTGCCACAAGCAATGCTTCGTCCAATTTTTGCTTATCGCCCAAACTTGCCGACCTAAGTACTTCCGCATATTGCGCAAAAAGCAATGATTTTGGGTTTTTAACCAAAATTTTTTTCAAATTACCGATATCCATGCCTGTAATCATATTTGGAATATAGGAAATTTTTTCTAAAAATGCTACGGTTCCAATATTACCGCTCTTTCCTGCAAAACGGCTTTTTTAACGCTATTGGGAACTCCGGCAACACTTTTCATAAGGTACCTTTCCGCTTTGTCAAAATATTTATTCGGCATATAGATTTCCAAGAACAAACGCCGCATATAATCACGTCCCTCGCCAAGCATTCCGATTATAAATATATTGCGCAAAAAAGCTACATCTGCTTCTTTCAAGTCAAAATGCTCGCTCATCAAAGGGATTAACCTTGCGGCCTCCTTATACCTTCCGTGCATAGCCAAATCCATAAACTCAAGCTCTACAGCCACCGGAACAGGAAGTTCCCCGGCCAGTAACTCGGCCATCAACTCCGCGTAAAGAGGAATGCTATCCCTTGCCGCAGAAAACGGAGCTTTTGCAGACCAGTTGCGATAATCCGTCCAAAAGGCAGCCCAATTAAAATCCTCATCTCTATTTTTCAAGGATAAAAGCAGGTGATTTTCCAAATATAAATCCCTAGGAAGGCTACGCGAAAGGGAATCCAAAAATGCTTTCCTAGGAGCATAATCCGCAGAGTCTAAAAAAGCCGGCCAGCAAACCTGGCAACTGTCAAAAGCCGATATAAAGCCAACGTAGGTATTCACAAAACGAGCCTGCTCCGCCTTGTTATCCACAACAGGAATGTACTCGCTGTTTGCATCAACCATTTCCAGCACAGGCTTTATGCTTGCCGCATTAAACAGAAAATTCTGCTCTCCGAAAAAATACCAAGGAAGGCGAATTGTTTCAAATTCTTTCACAAGCACAGGGTCGGTTTGGAACCTGTTTATATATTTTTGAAATACGGGTTCGTCGCTTGCGATTATTATAACATCGGGTTCTTCGGGAGCGCGATAAACGCTAACATATTTAAATGATTCGTCTAAAGCCCTTATTATATGGAGCAAAAGTTCATTATTGAATTCATAGAGCTGGAGCCACTGCACAAGCTGCCCACCCGGATTTAAATAGCGTTTTATATGGTGGTAAAATTCCAAACTGAAAAGGCTCGCTACCCCACTCACCCAAGGGTTTGAAGGAACGCTAACGATTAAGTCGTAAGAGAGGTTTTGCGTGTGGAAAAATGTGCGGGCATCGCCGATGTGCAAAAACATTCTGGGGTCATCAAAACTGCGGTTGTTGTACGGATAGAACCCTTTTTTAGCTAACTTCACCATTTCTTCTTCTATCTCTATGCAATCCAGCCGCTTTAAAAGAGGGTCTGCCAAAAGATAGTGCGAACCCATCCCGCTGCCAAGCCCTATCATTGCGGCATTGTATGGTGTATTCCGCATTGCCATAGGCATAAAAGCCGTTGCACTTTGAGTCAGCTCATCGCCGCTTATCGGTTTTGTGCGGTCTTTTGCCAAACTGGCATCTGCCTTGCCGTTTGTTTTTATATAAGCACCGCCCTCGCCTTCGTGCAAACTTATGGTAGCTGTTTTTCCGTTGCGAACATCAATTTTTTCATCGTATTTCTCCGCTAAATAAGAACGAAATATGCCGCTCGTTATTCTCTCCGGGTTAAAATCCATAAACAAACTAGGTACAAAAGCTAAAGCGCAAATCGCTATGAGGGAGAATTTTTTCTTGTAAACCGGAAAAAATTTAAAGAGGATTATCAAACCCAAAATCAAATCCAAGAACACGCCTATCAGCAATGCGCCTTTCAGTTGAAAAAGCGGGATCAGCAAAAGCCCGGTGCCAACCGACCCAAAAATTGCGCCTATTGTATTCCAGCCGTAAACACTGCCGACATAGCCCTCCGAACCAGTTTTCTTTATAAGCCAGTAAGTTAAAACCGGAAGCGTCATCCCTGCAAAGAAACTGGTGGGAACCATCCATAAAACAGCAAGCACATACTTAAAAAAGCTCCAAAAAACATAACCCGTTGAAGTTTGATTGAAAATTTGGTGTGCCTCGTTCATAGCCGCCCAAAACGGAACGTGGAAGTAGAGGGTGCAAACAGCAAAAAAAGCCATCAAAATCTGGGCAAAAGCCAGGAGTTTCAGCGGTTCAAAGTTTTTAGCCAAAAGTTTTCTGCAAGCAAGCCCTCCAAGCGCAAGCCCCAAAATAAACGCAGAGAGCATTTGGTCGAAACTATGGGAAGAACTGCCCATCAAAAGCGAGAGAAGCCGAATCCAAACTATTTCGTAAATGAACGATGTCAATCCGGTGAGAACGGAAAACAGCAACCACCATTTCACATTTGCCGTACTTGTGCTTGGCTGCAATGTTTCTTGCGAACCGCTGACAACATTTCTCCCGATTCGCCAAAAAAACACAAATAAAACAAAATTAATAACTCCTGCTATTCGCAACGTATTTGCATTCCCAAGCGTTGGAATCAAAATATAGCTTGCAAGTAAAATCCCAAAACAAGCACCGAGCGAGTTTGTAAAATAAAGAAGCGGCAGCGAAGTTTTTCCGCTATCTCCGTCTCGCCTTGAAAGCCCTGCCGCTATAAACGGAAATGTCATTCCCAAAAGAACTGCAATCGGAAGCGTTGAGAATGTGGCTATTATAACCTTAATGGATTCGGCTCCATTTGGGCCAAGGGTTCTGCTCCACTCGGAATCATAAAATAAATTCGTGGCAAAAATGTAAAGCGGGTGGTAAAGCATTCCGCCAAGACCGATGAAAAGTTCCGTTATGCCGTAAGCGAGGAGCGGTCTTTTAATGCGAGCGGTGAGTTTGCCGGCAATAAAACTCCCAATGGCAAGCCCACCCATATAAATGCAAAGCGTTAAAATTTGCCCATAGCTCGAATGCCCCAAAAATAACTTCAGGTAGCGTGCCCAGGTGCCTTCGTATATTAAACCGGAAATTCCGGAAAGGGCAAAAAGGAGATAAATCGGGATATTTCGCAAATCACTTCCCTATCGGATGATTCAACATCGGAATTTGTGATGATTTTAGCTTCAAAGCATTGCTTAACCCCTGTGTATCCATGCTGGCTCTGACTCTTGTGATTAAACCCGTGCCGGAGCAGAACAGCGAAATATTTTGGGAAACAATGCCTGCATCCATAGCTCCCAACCTCTGCTTGCCGGCATCATCGCCATGAGCAAATTTGGAAATATCCGCAACAAGAAGCACATTGAGCGGCGCATCTGCAAATACGGCTTGGCTGCCCGCACCCATAGCCCGCAAATCGCCGTTTGCAACCAAGCTTAGGGAATGAGTTTTTGCATCATAAAAATATGCACCGGTCTTTGCGAGAACATAAATGTCTATCTCTTGGGTATTCATAGCGGAAGGCGCAGTGCGTTTGCCTTCGCCGGCTCTGTTAATCCCATTTGCCGCCCATAGTAAATCGGAAATTTCCGCCAAGCTCAAATCCTTAGCTTTTTGCAAATCCTGTGCGGCAGCGGATTTTCTCAGAGAAAGGGATTTCATTACCGAATGCCCTTTATCTATGTTGGGTTTGGGGAGTTCTATCTTTTGCCCTGACAATTGGGCAAAGGAGAAAGCGGTAGCTAATGCCAAAATGGAAAGGATTTTCTTCATACCCGGAATATAGAAATTAATTATCAAAATCCGGCAATTACCCAATCCAGTTTACCCATCTCTGTTGTTGACCGCCCGCGTTTGTAAAGCAAATCGCCAAGCGAAAGTTTAACCGCATTTCGTTCAAGAAACCCGTCAAAATTTGAGAGAATGCTGAATGTTTCGTTGGCTTTTGCCTCAAATTTAAGAGGCGCAACGGTAGAATCGTGCCATGCAAATGTCAGATTTTTCGGAAATTTTTTCGGGCTGTATTTTTTTCCGTCTTCAAGCACTGCATTAGCATAGACGATGCCGGAAGAATTTTCGGAGCGATGAATGGCGTAACCGAAAGGCTGACCGTTTTTGGTTATTCCTATGCGCCCGGCTATAAACGATTTCGATGACGGCATGCAAAGCGTAACCGTTCTAGCTGCCATTTCTGCCGGCTTCTCATTTTGCCAAGCGTGGTCCATATAGCCATAACCTTGTACCTCTATGGTGTCGTTTCCAATGCCCAAACGACCCTTAACCCTGCCATAAGGGACATGTACAAACAAGGCGAAATTCGCACCGTCAACCTTGGATATGCCGTCTCCCTGAACCATGCCGTCCACAGCGCTTGTAAATGTTAAGTCAAGGAATTTTTTGCCGTTTTTATCAGCGGAAAACAATACGCGATGCCCAACGCCCGGCGCTTTTTCCATTAAATAATCGCCTCTGTTGATGCTAATGCTGTTTGTATTTTTATCTTCAACAAACCTGTCCGTAGGATATTGCCGCCCTACGCTGTGACTTTTGCCTTTAAAATTCCATACCGAAAAATCAGTGCCTATTTTGAAGCCTTGGGTAGGGACATACATCCAGGTATAGTTCACATATATTTTTGCCCCGTTGTCAAGCACAAAAACATAACTCCACATTTCGTTATATTTATCGCTCTTTTGGGGGTGTCTAAAGAAATCTGCGGCATTGGTTTTCCTAACCTCACCCACAGGGTAATTCACAGCAGATATGCCAAACGATGTTAAGCATAGAAGCGCAAGCACGATTTTTTGTAGTTTTATCATATAGGAAATATAGAAAAATGAAAATCTTATTCGATTTAACCGAAATGCAGCCAAGGTCTGACGGCATAAAATTCCACGGCGGTGGATATTATGGCGAGGTGCTTTTTTTTGCCATGCTCGGAAAAACCCGAAATGTTATAGGTATTTACAACGGCAAATTTCATATAAATCCGAGAATTTTAGAGTCCGGAATCAAAATTTACGATATAAACGAGCTTTCACCGCAAGCTGTTATAGATAAAGAAGGCATAGATACGTTTTACACGCCTTTGCGCAATAAATGGAAATTAAAGGTTAATAGGCATATAATAACCTGGCATGGAATCAGAATGCTTGAACTGGCGGATAGCGGCATAAGCACCTATAATTATTACCATAAATTTAAGCTCAAAGGCTTTATAAAGAGTATTTTTAATAAAATGAATAGAAAAACTTATGATAAGGAGGCTTATGTTGAAAATGCGGAATACATAACGGTTTCTGAGCATTCAAAGGCTTCTATAATGTCTTTTTACCCGCATTTGGCAAAGAGCAGAATTATCGTTTGCTATTCGCCGTTTATGGAAGAGAGCGAATCGGGCAATTTGCCGCAGGGAATTGAGCCAAAATCATATTTTCTCTTAACCAGCGCGGCGCGTTGGGAAAAAAACAATTTACGTGCGGTTTGGGCTTTTGATGAATTATTTTCTCAAAGAAAAGATATTGATTTTAAAGTTGTTGTAGCCGGAGTTGTCAATAAGAAACTTTTTGAAAGAAATTTAAAGAACAAAAACAGATTTATTTTTGTCGGTTATATTGGCCGAGCGGAGCTGTTATCCTTGCACAAAAACGCCTATGCTTTTCTTTACCCATCCTTAAACGAAGGCTTTGGTTATCCGCCATTTGAAAGTATGCGTTATGGTGTTCCTGTTGCAGCAAGCGGAACCAGCTCCATTCCGGAAGTTTGCCAAAACGCCGCTATTTATTTTGATCCGTATAATGTGAGTGAAATTAAAAACCGCATAATTCAGCTTTTGGATAAAACCATTTACAACGAATACTCAGCCAGAGCCACAGAACGCTACAAAGTTGTCAGCGAAAAGCAAAAGCGGGATTTGGAAAGAGCGGTTGATTTTATCATTGCACCACCCTAAAGAAGCTTCCCCCGGAGGCTTGATTCCCATAAAAGCCATGAAATTTACCATTTTGCAACGATATTTGTATATTTGTGGCGTAGAAATGGCATCATATACGGAATTTTTTCTATATTATCCCACAATGGCAAATATTATGGCAAACAT
>LIUH01000055.1:6780-6911 GCA_001462225.1 Fibrobacteria bacterium GUT31
ATGGCAAACATGACCCAAAATATGATTGACCTCCCTGTGCCGGCTCCAACTCGGATGGCACGGACGGATAATTATTGCCTTCGTAACGTCACCGTATCATACGTACAGTACAGACAAGGCATGCCTTGTCT
>LIUH01000056.1 GCA_001462225.1 Fibrobacteria bacterium GUT31
TTCATTTATTTTTTCTTTTCTGTATAATTCTATTTCTTCGTTGATAACTTCTTCTGTTATCCCGTGCATCCTGCCATGTTCGTTGCTTCTGTCTAATAATTTTGAAATATCTTCTTTTGCCGTTTTTCTTTTATCTTTAACTCTTATTTCAACGAAAACAGGCTCTAAAAATGTATTTCTATACTCAATAGGCACCTCTATTACACCATTCTTTATTGATGCTTCAAAACCAACAACCGTTGGGTTTTCTAAAACTGCTGTTGCACTCATGAATATCTCCGATTTGAATATAGAAAAAACAACCTTGGACACCAAGCCTAGGTCTATGGCTAATATTTGGAATTATGCTCCTGGGTTTGAACGTTGGTTAGAATTTAGAAATTTTTACCGAATAGCGGTGTATTTTACTATATTGCTAGCAGAGAGGTATTTTCATGCAGCTAAAAGATTCCGCAGCAGTGGCATATTCGGCAGAGTTGCCTGTGTTAACCGTTAGCGTGTTAAAGAACGGTGCAATGAGTATTTTACAGTCGCTTGCGGATTTGGGGATTATAAGTATCAAAAAAACTGAGGTTGGAAAGCGAGAAGTTTCTTTAGATGGCGATTCTTTTGAAAGTGATCAAAAATATTTTGAACAAATACCCGGATTTTTTGAGAAATTGGATATGGCATCTGCCGAGCCTGTTGGCTCTGGTGAAATTTATGATGAAAAAACTTTTTGGAATTGATTATTGTGTGGGTAATTGAGTTTACAAATGTTGCAAAAAAAGACAAGGAAGTTGTAAAAAACAGTGCCTATTTTAGTAAGGTATGTGAATTGTTATCTATTATTGCTAATAACCCTTTTCAAAATCCGCCGCCTTATGAAAAATTACAGCCTTATAGAGATAATGTTTATTCAAGGCGAATAAATAAGCAGCATAGATTGGTTTATGAAGTAGCTGTGGAAACAAAATATATACGGATTCTTAGTATGTGGACACATTATGAATGAAAGCTTATTCAACGCAACGCTAAAAATACGCTATAAGCTCTCTTAGCTTTTCTATTTGTAACTGATACTGCTGATTTCCTGCCATTTTATGCTCCTTGGTTTGAACGTTGATTAGAATTTAGAAGATACACTCAAGAATTCAAGATATAGCTCGGTTTTTCGTAAAGCCATACTCATAGCCAATTATTGTAGCTTTAACCACAAAGCAGGCCGTACTCCTTTCTCTTGACGGTCGTGAGTGTGAGATTCGGTGATACATGGACCGTAGTTTTGTGGAGTGTCAACAAAAGGAACGTAAGGACCCATGACTTTGTCAGTTATTCTGGATTCTTGACGGATTAATCCAGATGACGATCTTAACCACCATTCACCACGTGCAGGATTGCTTCTCGATCCGAAATATAATGAGTTGTTTCCCCCTATTTTAACTTTTTCAATGTATTTATCTTCACCGAAATATTTGAGCACTTCTTTTCCATCTAGTAAAAATAGGGATCCTTCTATCATGTCTTTCTCAACTGCACTGAATTTGTTAGAAAAATTTTCGTGCAGACATTTATCAATCTGTTTGTAAGATGCCATACAACCACTTCCGCACCACAGCAGAGCTTTGTAATTTTGTATGTCAAGCACTTGCCAACGACGTTGGCCGATGTCAATATAAGTTCCAACGGATCGCCATTGTTCAATACGAACATGGCCGTTGAAAATATAAGTGCGTTGAAGATCATGAAAATCAAACTTTGGTTCGTTGTATTCTGGCTTGCAAGGTTCCTTAGGTTGTGCGAGTTTATCTCTCGGTTCCCAAACCTCTTTTCTGCAAACCTTACATGTTTTTCCGAAAAGACCTATCTTACCACCACAATTGGGGCACAGTTTTTGAGATCTCCATTCACTGGATTCTTTTTCTCTTCGGCTTACTTCTTCCTCCCACATTTTCGTCTTTTCCTGCCATATTTTCATATCTTCTTCATATTTTTTTATTAGTTCTGCGTATTTTATTTCCGCTTCCTTTTTTTTCGTGACTATCATGGCCTCATATTGACGAATCGGTTCCAAAATACGTTCTCGCTCTTGCTTTGCTAATACTTTAGTAGTTAATTCATTATTTATCTGTTGAAGATTTTCAAATTCTACTGATAATTCCTTGTTTACTTGTTGTTGTTCTGCCCATTCTGTCGATAATGATTCCTTCTTATTTTTAAGCAAATCAATATGTTCTCCTATCTCACTATCTGCTATAGCTATACGCTTTAAAACTTTTAAATAATCATCGTAAGTAGCCATAATTTCTCCTAACGTTCTTTTATTGCTAATTGTTCTTTCAATCTAATATTTTTATCATTTTGCTCTTTTATATTCGCAGACAATATGTCATTTTCCAGCTTTTGCTTTTCTAATTTGTTTGATAACGATTCTATATCGTTTTTAAGAACAAACTTTTCTGTAGCAACATTGTCCCTTGTATGCCCCAACTCCTTCAAATAATCATCATAACTCGCCATAAAACCTCCTACAAACCATAAACCTTTATTTTCCTAATCCCATTCGCCTGCGAAGTCTCAATATTCGCAATATTCAAATTATCCGGCGTTGCCTTCTCCGCCCCAATATCATTGCTCTGGAAAATCTTATAACCCTCCCCGCCACGCAGCTCAACCTTAACATTAAACTCGCCCAGCACAGAATGAACATCCAACACATTCTTCAAATTCTCATAACTACTCGCATGAACAATGCAATGAACCCCAACGCCAGGGCCGTCTTTCAATATCCCCACAAGCTTCACCGCAAGCGGAGAATCCGTATAACCGCTCTTACGCAAAGACCTCAAATTGTAAATATCCGCAAACGCCAAAATAATCCTGCTCTTGTTTGACTCTTCCTTCCGCTTCTCAACCTCATCAAAAACCGCCTCTATGACTCTTTCCATTTCCTTGTCGCCTTCCAAAAGCTTCACATTACCGAACTTCTCAGGCAAAGAATCAAGACGGTCGTAATAATCATTATCCATATTCACCTTATTGCAAATATAAACCTGGCTACCCTCAATGCTCTGCGGAATAATCTGCGAAATCGAATGATTAAAAATAGACATCGCCGCCAAAATATCCTGGCCTACTACCAAAACATTGGACTCGTTCTGCCTCAGCAAAGAATAAAAAGAATGCTCCTCTTCCAACGCAACAGGCTCGCCTATATAAACCTTGCACTTGCGATAATCCGGCGTGTATTCCTTTGGAATGCTCTTGTTGTTCTCAATGCTCGCACTTACACTCCCATCATACAAAAATCTGGGGAAAGGCCTGTCCGTCTTATATTCCCCAACAGACTTCTCCTGCAAAGAAGAAATCTTTTTGGCAATCTCCTTATCGCTTATGTAAGCCACCTGGAAACGCACATTGCCTTCCGTAAGGCCGCTCTTGGCATTGTAAATAGCCTCGCCTTTTTTCTGCAAACTCTTGAAAGGAGCATGGTTTCCCTGGCCCAAAAAATAATCGCAATCCTTTTCCGTATTCAACTTCAACGCAATCCTAAGACCCAAATGGCTAAGCGCCTGGTTTATATCCACGCCGCTCAAAGACTGCGAACTCAAAATCAAATGAATGCCAAAAGAACGCCCTCGCCTGCCAATATCGTCCAAAGAGGCAGACACAAAAGAAGAGCTTCTCATATCGCCATCTAAAAGTTTTTGGAACTCGTCTATGATTATCAGCAAACGGGGCATTTTCTCACCGGTGTTTTCCCTGTACTTCGCTATGTTCTGGGCATTCACGCCTTTGAACAGCTTTCCACGACGTTCAATCTCCTTGTTTATGAATTCCAAAACGCTAATCCCATACTCCCTTTCGCTATGAATGGAAAGAACCTTCGCGTGTGGCAAATTCTCATAAACCTTGAACTCTGTGCCTTCTTTGTAATCCAGCAAAATAAACTGGACTTCATCCGGGGAATAATTCCACGCCGTGTTGCAAATTATGTTGTGCAGCAAAACCGTCTTGCCGGAGCCTGTGGCTCCGCCTATCAAGCAATGGTGCGGCGTGTCCGAGGTGCCGTCTTCCACGGAAAGGGAAAAATATTGCAAATCCGTTACGTTCAGTTGGCCTATTGGAGTTTCAATGCCATTGCGGGAATCGCTCTGCCACAGTTTGTCTTCGCCAATATCGACATTCACTTCAACCTTGCTCGCTTTTTTAAGCTCCGTGCTTATATATCCCTGTATCTGTTCAAGCAAAACGCTGTCCGGGAAATAGCCACTCAAATTCAATTTGAAATTATGGTTTATAAAATCCGCTTCACGGATGTTTTTCACATACCAGCGATTATCCGCCTCATAAACAACGCTCATCTTGTGGAGCAAGGGAAATACATCTATGCTATCGTAAGAATTTTTCGGAGTAAAATCCGTATCCAAGCCCATAATAAGAAACACGCCCGCCTGATTTCCGCTTTGCACAATCTTGGAAATAAACTCCAAATGCTCATTGTTAAGCCCGTTTGGAAAATCCGTAAGGCATATTATGTGGTAAGGCTTTGCCTGCTTGCCCGCCGCTTCGTTGTAGTCTATAAGGGTTTTGTCCGCATATTTATGGCCGAGCACCTTTTGTATTGTGGTGTGCATGTCTAAGACGGCGGCTTCCAATGCCCTTTTAAGCTCGCTTTGGTCTGTCAATATATTTTCGCCCTTTACTTTTCTGTCTATCTGCGAAAGCCCGATTAAATTTCGCCCAGAGCCTGTGCCATCGTATAAGGTTAGCTTTAGCAAACCCGGATTTACTTGCAGCAGCAACCTTAAAATAAAAGACTGTATTGTTTTGTAAACAACATCCCTGTTCTTCTGGGTCTGCAAAAAGCAAATCCCGTTCGTTTCGCCAATGGGCAGCAGTGCTGGGACTTGGGTATTTCCCAATAGCGAGCAATACTCTCCAAAATACACGCCCTGCCTTGGGAAAGCCGAGGGCGGAAGCTTTTGAATGTCAATTTCTTTTGTTTCTGTGAATTCCATGGCGGGAATATAGTAAAATTCTCCTCAATTCGCCGTATATAACTGTTTATACGGATTTTTCGCATTGGGCTTTAATATATAAAATCTGTCTTTCAAAAGCGGCTCTGCTTCCATGCCGAAATATTTTGCAAACTCAGTGATAAACGGCTGAACAGCTTCCAAATCTTCAGCCGAAGCGAGTTCTGCCATAACCTGTGCCGGCAAGCCGGCAAGTTCCTTATCGGTTCTGATGAGGATTATCCCTCCGTGCATACCGGTTCCGGTGAAATTCCCTACCGGAACATCTTCCAAGCCAATGCCAAGCACCACGATAATGCCTCCTGCAAGGTATTCGCCCAAAAAGCTGCCAACCCTGCCGCCAATGACGATTACCGGTTTCCTATCCTTGTATTCTTTCATGTGGATACCGGTCCTATATCCGGAATCGCCGCGAACATAAATGCTGCCGCCTCGCATGGCATAGCCGAGCGCATCGCCGGCATCACCGTGAACTATGATTTTGCCATAGTTCATGGTATCGCCTACGGCGTCTTGCACGTTGCCGTTCACTTCAATAACTCCGCCATCTAAATAGGCTCCCAAAGCGTTGCCCGGTGTTCCGTTTATGGTGAGTTTTTTCCCTTTCAAGGCACTGCCGATAAACCTTTGCCCATAGCAATCGTTTATGCAAACATCTTCCGCAGAGGCTTTTACCTGCCTGTTCAGTTCCTTGAAATCAAGGTCTTGCGCTGATATGGTTTTCATCTTTGTCTCCATTTCATCATGAAGTGGAAATATAGAAAACGCGGATTAACTTGCTTGGGATTTCTTAATTATGCCTTTTCATTTTCCCCCTTGACAAACTTTTTTAATTTTTCTATATTTATACCCATGATGGTGTATAATACCCAAAATGCGGCAAAAGGAGCTTAGAGTGCAGGCTCGGTCTAGCACTTTTTTACAAAACGATGACATAAAAGTTAATATTGTCAAAAAAATTTCTATATACACACTCCATTTTTTCCTATACTCAGCCATGGCCATGGTTTTTTCATGTTCCGACAAGGGAC
>LIUH01000057.1:0-1457 GCA_001462225.1 Fibrobacteria bacterium GUT31
TTAAACAACCTTCGCAAATGGCGATCCGAAAGAGCGTATTTTTCGGCAAGGGTAGTTACAGAGACATCCTCCCTGATACCTTTTTCTACGTCAATCAACACATTTTCAAGTAAATTATACGGTCTTAACATAATATTCCTCGAAATATGAGCATCTTTACTCTATATATAATATACGCAATTTTATATGACAAGAAAATGATTATTTTCGGACATTTTCATTCATTGTTTTTATCTCCTATACATTTTATTTTATTCTCTGCCCAAGCCTGCAGCGGAAAGAAACAAAAGAAACTAACCGCAATAGAGTATATCAAAGTTAATAAACTAACAGCAAGATTAGGACCAACCCATTCAAGTGATCCCAAATGAGCAAGAATGGCAATTATTCCAATTAAAAAACCAAATCCGCCTAATGAAAGAATGAATTTAATTGTGTTTTTAACAGATATTGAAAGACATTCAAGTTCTGTTTTGGTATATTTATGTTCCTTTTTGAAACTCGCCGTGATATATTTACATATAGCGCTCCCGCTTTTTGATGCAATCAGAAAAAAAAGCAACGGGATGAAAATCAGTAAAAATGACGGCAAATCAATAAAAAACGTAGGCATTTTTGATAATATGCCAACAGCAGTAAAAATAAAGACCATAAATAAAAATCCAAAAATTAACAGCATTTGTTATTCTCCTATAAATCTTTTAAGATTATTGGCTACATCATTAATATAGCCAACCAATACTTCGGCGCTGCCCGGCATATGTTTATTCCGATTCTGATAATACTCATTCGCAGCTGCCTGAAACGGTTTTAGGTTTACCGTAATACACATTACAAAAGTAAACACACAAGCGGCGGCAAGCATCAACATTTTTTTTGAATCAAACCTGTCTTCCCTTGCTCTGTTTATACCTTTATTTATTGCTTTATCAAGTTGAAATTGTTCGCAATCCCGGCTGTTTTCAATAAATTGTAAAAATACATCCTTATTCATCCAAAACCTCCAACCGCAGTAAATTAAGCGCTCTGTTTAAGCGGCTTTTTACAGTTCCCTCAGGAATATTCAATATTGATGATATTTCACCTAACGTATAATCGGAATAGTATTTAAGACTGATAATTTGTCGAAGCTCCGGCTGTAACATTTCAATCATTTGGTTAAATTCCAATTCATGATGACTATCATAATACGTTCCCTCAGGTATAGTTTCCATAACTACTTCATGTTTTTGCCTCCTATAAATATCGTTAGCGGCATTAATTAATATGCGGATAAACCATGTTTCCACATATTTTGGCTGGCGAAGTCGTTTTATACCTCTAAATGCCTGAAAAACCGCTTCACTAACCGCATCTAAGGCTAGATTTTCATTCCCAAGAATACCTTTTGCCGTACGATATAGTTTTGTTTTCAACATATCGCAAAGGGCGATAAAACATTTTTCATCGCCCATTGA
>LIUH01000057.1:1579-30424 GCA_001462225.1 Fibrobacteria bacterium GUT31
ATCGCCCATTGAGGCTTTTTCTGCAAGATATTCTTTTGATTCATTCATATTCACCCTATTTCAGCCGCTATATATTAGACGCGGAAAACATCAATTTGGTTCTTTGATTATTATACTTATAACTTTATCAATTCATACTTCTTGCTGCCAAGCCCTATTTTCTGTGCGTGAGTAAGTGTTAAAAGTCCGTTCTTGGATTCAATGCGCCGGATAAGGTCTCTGCTGTCCGGCGCGGCATATACAAGGTCAATACAGGCTTGGTCAAGCGCAACAGGATCGAGGGAAGCAAGTATACCGATGTCCGCCATTGTCGGAGCGGCAGGCCTATCGTTACAGTCGCAGTCAATGGAAAGGTGGTTCATTACGTTGATATAAAGAATTCTTCCATCAGCTCGTTCGGCAATTGATTTTGCGGCTTCCGCCATTGATTCTAAAAATGGATCCTGACTCCCTCCCCACATACTGGTCTTGCTTATTCCAGCAGTGTGTATCCATGCCTTGCCTGCCGATGAAGCATAGCCAATAGACATATTTTTTATCGCACCGCCGAAACCGCCCATTTCATGTCCTTTGAAGTGTGAAAGTACGATATGAAAATCAAATTCGTTAAAACGCGCTCCTACAATATTTTCTTTTAAATGTTTACCGCCGGAAACAGGAAGACTGATATCGCTTTTTTCATCCAATATTACAACCGGCGCTATATCAGTAAAACCGTGATCCTTTGCTACCCGGTAATGGGCTGCGGTACTGGCGCGTCTTCCGCCATAAGCTGTGTTGCACTCAATGATTGTCCCGTTTACTTTTTGCACAATTTCCTTCATTAATTCCGGTTTTATGTAATGTTTATTTCCGGGTTCGCCTGTATGTATTTTAATGGCGACATTTCCGGTTGCTTCAAGACCTAATGCTTCATAAACAGCCATAAGACCGGCAGGGCTTATATCGCCTGTGAAAAATACTGTTGAAGGGTCTTTTTGTTCAAAAACTGTTGAATTTTCTGTTTCATCAGGAAGATTTTTAGCGGATGATTTATTTCCACTTTTACTGATACAGCCTGTTAAAAATATCATAACAATAATTGACGTTATGGCTTCCAAAAATAAATCTCGTTTTTTCATGTTATTCTCCTTAAGGTATTTTGATACTTAAAGAATAATTCAAAAGGAAAAAGAAAAATTATTATTTTCGGACATTTTAAGTATTTTTACATTTGATTATTTGGCAACCGGTACATAACAGGACAGCAAAGGCACTCTGCCCTGTTATGTGCATTTTTCAATTTCTAATTATCGTCTCTAATCCATTTAATATAAAGACCCGATAATATAGGAAGAAGAACGACTTGCAGAATAATTGCGACTATACCGGGTACCCATGTCCTTTGCGCATATTCCAAAACTGAAACATCCAGGCGCCCGAATACTGCAATAAGAACCAGGTAAACAACTCTGCCAGCAATCAAACTAACAGCCATTGAACCAAATGCGGTAAAATTTTGTTTCAATAAACCGGCAATTAAACCATAAGCCACTAATTCTGGCAACATGAATGGTAAAACCATCGGCATTGGCATACCGGTTATTAAAAAAGAAACAATCGGTATTGATGCTCCCAAAATCATGCCGGAAATTGGTCCGTAAGTTAATCCCGCAAATAAAATCATCCAATGCATAGGTTGTGCAATCAGATAATTTAATCCCAATCTGTGGGTAATTGTTGGGATAACCAAAGCAAAAGTCAGGAATAAACATTGTCCTAAAATCGCTTTTTTTGTTTTTAATGATAAATGTTCATAGGCAATATCATTTATCAATCCTGTAGCAACCATATAAAACTCCTCATAATTAATATTTACTAAATAATAGTAAATTGAATAATAAAATTATTATTATTTTCGGACATTTTTAAAATTTTTCTACATTTTCATCTGATTGAATTATATCGCCCTCCCGCTTCTAAAGTTTTTTCTTTTACCGCTGCAAGCTGTCCTACCGGCAGTATCCAAAAACCTTTTTGGCGAAGCCCTGAAATTATTTCCGGCAAGGCTGACATCGTGTCGCCTTTGGATGTATTGTTATCATGCAGAACGATAATTCCGCCGTCTTGGGGGTTGGCAAGGACGCTGTTCTTTATTGATGTAGGAGTGTGACCTGTACCGTCCCAGTCATTGTGCGCACTACCGTCAATCAGGGACATTCCTCTTTCAATACAAACCTGTGTTAAATTAATGCCGTGATGCAAATTGGGAGCGCGAAAAAGAGCAGGATATTTTCCGGTTATTTCTTTGATGTTTTCGGAAGCGGCGTCTATGCTTGCGGTTATGGAAGTTTTAGAGGCATTGCCAAGAGAATTGTAGCCGTCTGAATGGTTGCCTAATTCATGACCTGCGTTAAAAATCGCCACAGCGGCGGACTTATTTCCCCTTATATTTTGACCTATAACAAAAAATGTCGCCTTTATGTTTAATTCTTCTAACTTTGCAAGCATAGCCGCCGTGCCTCCGTTAGCTGAAACTCCGCAGGGACCGTCGTCAAAACTTATAGCGATATATTTGTTCGGTTTTGCGCTGTATCCGTACTCCTGCCAATGGGCGTCAATCTCAGCTTCAATTTCCGCTTTTGTATAGGCATATTTCATAACTTCACCTCCATGCTCCGCAAGCCATAAGCTCTCATTTTTCGCCGTTTGTTCACTGGCGCACCTTGTTACAAGCATGACAGCGGCAACTATCGCTAATGTTCTCTTTCCAATCATATCATCCTCCTGAAAATAATTCTTTACTAAATAATAGTCCAAATGAAAGATAAAAAATGAATAATTTTGGACATTTATCGACTTTTTGTAAAATCTTTTCTATATATTAGCTAAAAATTGAATATTTTCAGATGATTTTAGCTTTTTCAATTTCTCAAAAAAATTCAAAAATTTTTCCGCTTCAGCCATGCAAGGTTCACGGACGCACCGTATAAAGGGTATCTAAACTTTTTTTTTCTGGAGTTGCTTATGAAATTTAACTTTTTGATTTTTCTTTCTTTTGTGATGATTTTTTCCGCATGTGGCGGGGGAAAACCTTCACGGGCGGGGGAAGCCGCGCATCCCTTATCTTCGCGGACTGGCGCCGAGGCGGCGGTTTTAAAGGAACAGGAGGTTAATTTGGAACAGCTATTTCGTTCTCTGGATGATCTTGCCCAGCTTGAAAGAGCTGGATCATGGTTGCAGGGCATGGCTCTTGCGGAGTCGGGCTTTAGGGAAAGCGCCGGTGATTATTCGGGCGCGGTGGCGGCGGCTTATAAAGAACTGGCGTTTGCTTACGGCAAGGGGATGATTCAAAAGGAAGAACTGGAAAAGGGTCTTTTGAATTTGCTTACAATAAAGGGCAATGAGATTGTCGGTTTAGCAACAAATGCTGTTCTTGCGTTTTCCCGCGAGCAGTGGGAAACGGCTTCCATTGGTCTTGGTATTCTTTTTGATGAAACGGAAGAGCCGGACAGTTTTAGCAGGTGGATGATTCTTGTCTGCGCTCTTGAGCAGAACCGCGAAGATAGGCGGGCGGGTGCGGCTTATAAGGCAATTCGCGCCCGTTATGCGCAATTTCCTGAGTACTGGTACAGGGGCGCGAAGGCTTTTTCAGGCATTGCGGCTGCTGAATATGCTGAAAACTGCGTCAATTCCGCTCCTCAGGGACCTTTTGCAGACGAATGCCGGAATATGCTGGCTGCTTTTTCCGGTTTAAAGAACGAAGACGGTACAGCTTTAAGAACCAAAACTGAAATAGAAACGATTATTACTTTTTCTGTTAATAATGGAAATCCGGAATTGCTTGATTCTTTACTTCCATTGATCGGTCTTCCTGATAATCCGTATACCGTTTATGCGGTTGGAGCGCTCAGAGCATTAAATTCTGTTCCTAAATTCAACGATTATTTCAACAAACAAGCCGTCGTTTCCAAAGGTCGTTTGGCGGAACGGTTTTCTTACATTTGCAGGGGTTAGAGGTTAGTATGAAATATCACACAACATTGAAATTGATTTTTATCTGCGCGATAATTCTTGCTTTGGTTTCCTGCGCGAAAGATCCGGATACGGAAACTATCCGTATCTATGCCCGCGCTTCTGAGGCGTACGCTCAGGGAAGATTTGGCGAAACTACGGATATTCTACACCGCGTTAAAAAGTTTCCGCCTGCTCTGATGTTACGCGCAAAAGCGGAATATTATGCAGGCGATCTTGAAAACGCGGAGAAATCCTGCCGCAAGCTGCTAAAAGCGCGACCTTCGTCTTATGAAGGGAAACTTTACCTTGTCAGAATTCTCCGCGAAAAGAACGATATAAACGGCGCGGTAAAACTTACGGAATCTCTTTTAAGCGACAATCCGCAGGATATCCGCACATTGCGGCTTGCGGCGGAACTTGCCGCGGATGAGGGAAAAAATGACGACGCGGCGATTTTATTGGACAAGGCGGCGGAACTTTCCGCGGAAAGCGCGTTGGTTCTACTGGACAGGGCGAGAATGCGCTGGGTGGCAGGCAAGGCGCCTGAAGCACTAGAAGATTTAAGCAGAGCAAGAGCTATGCTTCCGTGGGATACTCCTCTGTTACGCGCAATTATCAATCTTGAAAATACAATTAAGGAGGCTATATTATGAAAAAATTTTTTATAACTAAAATATTTATTTTCTCTCTTCCGGTAATTCTACTTTCATGTGAAGCGCTTCCAATCAATTACAATTCTAGTGAATCGTGGTTGATTCCGCAGGAGGCTCTTGAAAAAAATCGGAACACAATAAATATTACCGACATACAGGTTGACAGATCCGGCGGTTGGGATTCTGTCGAAAGAGAAATTACGGCTCTTGCTCCGCTTTATTTTTGGAATAACGGTTGCATGGTTGTTACCGCCGAAGAGAAACCGGTTTACACAGCGGAAATTCAGACAAGGGAGCGGGAGTTTAACCATGGCTGGAGTACAAAACGATCTCTGTCGGTGGAAGTTCGCATTTGGACTAATACGATTGAAAGCGACAATTCGTCTTATGAAGAAAAACTTCCGATGGCAGTTGGAAGAGTCGTCGAAACAGGAGAAAAAAGTTTTGCTTCTTCTGAAACAACCGGGCAGCTTTTATCAAAAGCGATCAAAAAAGCGGTAAATGAACTTTCAACATATGAAAGATTGAAATTAGCCGCTATTGAAGAAGAACAGAGAAAGCAGAATAAACAGATCTCAAAAAAATCAAAGGATGATAAATAAAATGCGCAGGATAATCGCAATACTGTTCCGCTTTGCTTTTTGTTTGCTCATAACAGGCGCTGTTTATGCCGACGGCTTTTCACAAAAGCCTTTGACATTCGCTGAAGCGGCGGATCTATCAGTTGCATATTCCGCAGAGCTCAGGCACTCGCGCGCTTCACAGGCTCTCATGGAAGGCGTGTGGAAGTGGGGACTGCGTTCTTATCTTCCGCAGTTCAGTTTGAACGTTTCAGAAAATGATCGCTTACAGGAAATCGGCGCCGATTCATTTCTTAAAAATTACGGAATAAGCGTTGAACAGCTTATTTGGGACGGCGGTAAAACTTCAATGTCAAGAAAACTTGAAAAAATGGAACTTAACATTTCTTCTTCTAAGTTGGACAGGATGGCGTTGGAAATTGCTGAATCGGCAATAACGGCGTACCGCAATGTTCTTTCATCACGGGCGATATTGGAAATCAGAAAAACTGCTTTGACGGTGCTGGAAGAACAGCGGCGAATTTTAAATGAAGAAGTAAAACTCGGACTCGCGTTAGGTGTAGATCTCGCAAATGCCGACATCAATCTGGCTGATGCAAAACTCAACATTTTTTCTCTTCAACTAGATTTAAGCGAGATGGAAAGACAATTCGCCGAACTTATGGGATTTGATTCTTTGCCCGTCCTGGCAGAAAAAGTTGATGTTAACCGCTCTGTTACTTTTCCTGCGGCTTCCGCAGCAGGAGCTCTTGCAAAAGAGAGGAATCCCGATTTAATTGACGCGCGTTTTTCGATTACAAAAAAACAGGCGGAGTTAAAATATGCTTCCAATTCATGGGTACCCAGCTTGAAATTGACCGGCAATTTTGGTCTCAGCGGTCAGCATTATCCGCTAACGCGTTACAACTGGTCGGTCGGAGTAAACATCGACTTTTCAAATCCGTGGTTTCAAAATCGCTTCAGCGCGCAGATGGGATGGGAGCCGCCTTACGACAGAACAGCGGGAATGCAAAACAATTTAAGTCCGTTACCCGATCCGTCGGCTATGTTTGGAAAAAAACAGGCGGCGCTTGCGCTTGCTCTGGAACGTGAAAATTACAACATTGTTTTTGAAAGAATAGGGCGTGTTGCGGCAAGCGCGGTGGAAAAATGCAACCTTGCCGAACAAAAGCGCATTCTGTCTCTTGATGCGGCTATTCTTTCCGCCGAACGCTGCCGCATTGAAGAAATTAGACTTGAACTTGGACAAATTACCAGAATAGATCTGATGGAAACTATGATCGAAAAAACTCAAAGGGATATTGCGGCTGTAGAAGCGGCGACTGCCCTTCTGCAAGCCGAACGTGAACTGGAAAAATTTCTTGACCTAAGACCCGGCGAACTTGCTATTTTCGCCGAATCAATCAAATCATCATCAAAATCAAGGAGTGATTTATGAAAGGAAAAATACTAATTGCATTTCAGCTAACAACATTACTTTTTTTCTCATGCGCGAAACAACCGGCAAATCTGAACGACGAAGCGAGAAAGGTAAAATGGTCAGCCGCTGCTGTTCGTGAACTTCCTGACGAAGCTTCCGGTTTTGGAAGTCTTTCGTTCTTAAGCAAAGTTGACATTTTTTCACCGCAGGAAGCTGTGATCAAAAAACTTTATTTTCGTGAAGGCGATTTTGTAAAACAGGGAGCTTTGGCGCTGTTGCTTGAAAATCCCCAAATTAATCTTGCGGTGGAAAGAGCGGAAAATGCATATTCACAAGCTTTGGCGGCCTGCAACTTGGCAAATTCAAGACTGTTGGAAGGGATGTTTCAAGCGGAAGCACAGCTTCGTTCGCTTGAAAAAGTAGAAACGGAACTTGTTCTTGCAAAACGAAAATATGAAGAAAACAAGCGCAAGCATCAAAATCAGGAAACGCTTTTTGAAGCCGGAGGCATCCATACGGAGGCAATTCTTGTAAGCCGTTTCAGTCTTGATACCGATTGGGAGCAGATTCAATTAATGGAAAAGGAACTGGAAATTAGAAAAATCGGCTGCCGCGATCAAGACCTTGTTAAAGCGGGAATTTCAGTTCCGTTAGACGAAATTGAAAGGCAGAACGCGATTGTTCTGCTTATGACATCAAGTTTAAGAGCGGAACTTGAAGCGACCAAAGCAAGACTTGAAGCGGCGGAAAAAGAACTCGCTTCAGCTAACATAGCGCTTGAAGAGTTGAAAGTACGAAGCCCCTCTTCCGGCATAGTAGGAGCGCGTTATCTTGAAGAGGGGGAACGCGTCCGTCCTCAAGATAAAATTATTAGTCTTATTGACACAGCTTCGTTATACGCAATTTTTCCAGTGCGCGAAAAAGACGCTCTGCGAATTGAAAAAGGAATGAAGGCTTCCGTATTGATAGACGGAACAGGTGAAAACGTGAACGGCATCGTAGATTTGGTCTATCCGCAGGCGGACAGTCAGAGTTTAAGTTTTGTCGTTCGGGCGCTTTTACAGGATGAAGGAGCGGACACAGGTAAATTAAAGCCGGGTATGTTCGCCCGTGTTACGGTGTTTCTCGGTCCTCCAAGACAGGCAATTTGTATACATGAATCCGCAATTTTTAACCAAAAAAATAATGAAGGAAGCGTTTTTATTATCAATGGAAGTGTACTTTCGGAGAGGAAAATTGTTCTTGGTCCGGCGCATGGCGAAGAGAGGGAAATTTTGTCAGGGCTTAACTCAGGAGAGTTGGTTGTGTTAAGACCTGATTCGGATTTAAGAGAGGGAATTTATGTCACGCTTGTGGAATAAATTATTTTTTCTCATGTTATGTGCAATACCGCTGTTGTCATGCGGTTTTGTAGATCTTCGTCAAATTGGAATAATTATAGAACCCAATAAAACGGACGCGCTGTTAGCTGAAGCGTTCAGTCCGGTAATACTAAAATTTGATACGGAGATGAAGAAAAAAGATGTAGAGGGGATTCTGCAGATAAGTTCCGATACGGGAGTGGTAACTGGAGACAGGTTCTGGGAAGGAAATAATCTATACTTTGTCCCGGTAGCCGGATGGACTGCCGGAATCCGCTATTCTTTGAATCTTTCAGGAATAGTACAAGCTGTCGACGGGAGAGAACAAAGAGTCGAATTGTTTAACACATTTTATGCTATCAACAAAAACGCTCCGCCTCTGCTTGTGCATTTCAGTCCCGGAGACGGCGCATCCGTTGGAACTAGCGGTGTCATTCTAGAGTTGCATTTTTCCCGTCCCATGAAAAAGCTTTCCGTAGAATCCGCGCTAACGTTTGAAGGAATAAGCGGAAAAACTTTTGAATGGTTAGCTGACGATTCAATACTTAAAGTTATACCTGACAAGGCGCTGTCCCCCTGGTCTCAGTACAGGTGGAATCTAAAAGAAAGCGCCAAAAGTCTTGATGAAGTGCCTCTGCCAAAAACGTATTCCGGTCAATTCTTTACCGATCTCGATCAAACTTTACCAAAAGTTGAAAGAGTTTTTCCCGTATTGAATTCCGTTGGAAAATGGTTTCCTACAGGTTTGGATTTTGAAACCGGTTTAGGATTCGGAAACGGAATCGCGGTTGAGTTCAACAAAGCAATGGATGAAAATGTTATTCGTTCTATACGTTTTGAACCTTCACTTTCGGGAAGAGTTGAAAAATTATCAGAAAAAAGTATCGTTTATATTTTCACAAAAAATCCTGAACCAGCAGTAACATATACATTGATAATTTCAGGTGATACAAAGGACAGTGAAGGATTAAAAATAGGCGAAGATTTCAAACTCAATTTTATAGCGGATATTCCAGTCTTAAATATTTTATCGTTAGATATTTATGACAATTCAAACAATTTTATTGTGGAAATAATTCCCGCCTCTAATAATGTAACAACTGTTTCAGTTGATCCTTCAACTAGGAAGTTAGAGACTATGATTTATTTTTCACTTCCCTTCAATCAAGAAGAAAAACATAATATGGTTTTTAAAATTTCACTTAATTCGTTTTTCCCAAAAAGTATTTCCCCTGTCGCTCTTCAATACGTTCATTGGGTTTCGGATGATATTCTTTACATGGTTTGGGAAGGTTTTGATGTAGGGGACATTGATACGCCCCATTACTACAAATTGACAATTCCAGGCGGTAAAAACGGAATTAGTTCGGGCGAAGGAATTTTTATGAAAGAAGATATTTCTATTCTTTTGGAGGTAATAAATGAATAAATTATATATTTTTCTTT
Source organism: Fibrobacteria bacterium GUT31 (assembly GCA_001462225.1). GTDB lineage: Bacteria > Fibrobacterota > Fibrobacteria > Fibrobacterales > Fibrobacteraceae > Fibrimonas. The sequence goes on from LIUH01000057.1 coordinate 11,037, forward strand.
TATTTATAATATTTTCTTTTAATTCTTGCGATATATTGAGAACTTCAGAATTTGAAGTTGTTTCTTGGAGTCCGGGCGAAGGTTATCATCCCGAACCTGAAAAAATAATTGTATCTTTGAGTTTTTCCCATAACCCGGACAGAAGCAGCATAGAAAGGCGTTTTTCACTGACCGGAGACGGCGGTCGAATTAAAGGTGTTTTTATTTGGGAAAATAAAAAAGTAACATTTTCACCATTAACACCTTTGGAAAAAAATTCAAATTTCACATTAAGTCTTTCAGTCGATGCGAATGATACTGATGGGCTTTCTATGGATATAGCCTTTGAACGCAATTTTACAACCAGAGCCGGTTCTGAACGCCCTGTTTTAGTTTCACATTATCCTTTAAATTATGAAACAATAAGCGATCCTCGATCCGAAATACGGCTTCAATTTTCTATACCCATACCGCTGAATACGTTATACGACAATGTTTATTTCAATCCTTCAATGATTGGTTTATGGAGTTTAGAAAATTCAGGTAAACTGGCAATTTTTACTCCCTCTGAACCGTGGTCATTAAATAAACGCTATGAAATTCGTATATCCACTTCATTGACAGATAACAACGAAATGAATATAAGAAATGATTTTACAAGCGTATTTACAGTTGGTATGGACAACGAAGCTCCTACTCTCTTGAATGCCAATCGTATAACAAAAAATAATGAAATTTTTTCGCTTGAACTTGATACAAGCGGTTACATTGGCGCGGTTGAATTACTAACAGAAACTCAAGGGTGGGAAAAAGACGATAGACTTTCTCTTGTTTTTTCCGAGCCGGTAGACGCTCTTTCGGTAAAAAATTGCCTGAATGTTGAAAACGCTTCGGGACATGTTATGGAAACTACAGTTGGCTATCAAACAGAATTTATATTTTATTTTGAAACTATACCAACTTACGAAAACCGATTTGTTTTCAGATTAAAACCAGGTGTGAAAGATAAAGCGGGTAATGAAACTAAAAATGAATATATTTACAGAATTTTTGCAAATGGTGAATTCTCAAAACCTCCTGCTCTTGTTGGAATAAGAATACCCATGGCTCCTGAAAATCAAACAGACCCGGAACTCGCTTGTTTTGAAGCAGATTCATTATTTGAAATTATTCCCATAACGGATGAAAATTATCCCTCTGATAAAAAAACAGAAACATGGATTGAATTGTATTTCGAAACTGCGGAAGGAGCATCGATAGATCCGTTTTCGTTAATGGAACTTTTCCGTATTGAAACGAGCAACAATGTACTGACCTTTTCTCCCCGTCGCATCAAGACTAACAATTTCTCCATTCCTGAAAAACAAACAGGCTGGGAAGAATATGATCGCCTTGAGATTGCGGGAACACTAACAAATTCAATTTATTTCGGCGTTGTAAATTTTCAAATTGCGGCGGGATTAAAAGACAATCTGGGCAACAAAAACGAAAAAATGCTCAGTATATCACTGATAAAGTAGGCATTCTATGAAAGGAATTATCAATCTTTTTACAAGACGTCCAGTAACTGTAATCATGATTCTGGCGGCGCAGATTATTGCGGCTATTTTTTCAATTTTTACTCTGCCTGTCAACAGACTGCCGGAAATTTCTGTGCCGCGTGTTACGGTCGAAACCGTATACCCTGGCATGGCAGCTAACGAAATACGGTCGCTTGTTACTATCCCTCTTGAGGACGGTCTGTCTCCGATAAAAGGTCTTGAAAGAATGAGAAGCGTTTCACGCGACAACCGTTCTATTATCAGCATGGATTTCCGCTGGGGAACAGATCCTATGGCTGCTTCGGTTCTTGTCCGCGAAGCGATTGACGCAGCGTATCCGGGACTTCCCGAAGGCGTTCGAAAGCCGACAGTAACATCGGGCGATTCGTTAAATGAGCCGCATGCGGTAATCGCGGTAAGTTCACATAACGGAAACGCGGAATTTGCGCGTAAGCTCGCAGAATACGAACTTCGCGCGCGTCTTCGGCGAATTGACGGAGTGGGCTCTGTTGTTCTTGTTGGCGGTGAAATTGCCGAAGAGCATCTTTCACTTGATGTGCAGCGTCTTGCCGCGCTCGGCATTAGTCCGTCTGAATTTGCGGATCTTCTTTCGCAGGAAACTGCCGACATCCCTGCCGGTAACGCCCGGGACGGGAATATGGAACTGGTAATCGTAAGTTCCGGAAAGCCGGATTCGGCAACTGAACTTGCGCAGATTGTTCTGCCTGTCAATAACGGAATCTTAAAAGCGGGAGACGCGGGAGAAATGTATTCCGCCACAGCAAAGCGGGAGAGTGTATTTGTTTACAATGGAAAAGAAGCGACAGCGCTTGAAATTTTCCGCAGACCCGGCGCTGATCCGCTGAGGCTGTCAAGAGAAATAAGAAAAACTCTTGACGAGGCGGTTTCTCTCTTTTCGCGTGATGCGCAAATAGAGCTTGTAACAGATTCTACTCCTTCCCTCATCAGCGGCATAACAGGTCTTTTAATATCAGCCGCGCTCGGCGCAGCGGCGGTTGTAACCGTACTGTTTATTTTTATTCGCCGTCTCAAGTACAGCCTGCTCGCCGCATTCTCGATTCCCTTCTCAGCCGCGGCGGGAATTTGCGCGCTTTCCATAATGGGAAAATCGCTTAACAGCATGAGCCTCGGCGGGCTTGCGATGGGCATTGGGCTTGTTTCCGATATAAGCGTAATTGTTTTAGACCTTCTTCACCGTTCTTTTGGAGAAAGGGATACTGTGCCGGAGCCGGAAGAAATTGGAAACAAGGCTTCTTCGATTGCCGGTTCAAGCATCGCGTCCACTCTTACTACAGCGCTTGTTTTCGCGCCTATCATCATGCTTCCCGGTCCGTTGGGCAGTCTCTTTGGCGACATAGCCGTCGCTCTGGTTGTTTCGGTATGCGCCGGCTGGTTTTATGCGCAATTTTGCCTACCCTCTCTTTACAGGTTGTCTTTTAATTCAAAATTGACAGCTAACAAATATAGTTCTTCACAGATAAGTTCCGTTTTTAAAGATGGCAGTCTTGAAAAAAAGTATGCGGGTTTTCTTTCGCTTTTATTTCACCATCCGGAAAGAGTTTTTATTGCCGCCGCATTATTAAGTTTAATGGGAGCATTAATGCTTTTTATGCGGCCGGTGGTTTTTATCAATCCGGATAAAGCGGAAGAAGTTTGTTTTTCATTAAAGTATCCTCCAGGAGTTTTACCGGAAACAGCGGGTGTTACGGGAAGTTTGTTATCCAGTGTAATTTCAGGACTGCCATCTGTAAAAACGGTCTACGGAAGAGTTGGCGCCGAAGAAGAGGACATTCTTCGCAGGGCGGATATAGACTACAGAAGGGAAGAACTTATCCTACACTGCGTAATAAAAAAAGGTGTTAAACCTGAAAAGGCGTTAGCTGAAATTAAATCCGCCGTTGAACAATGCGCAGATGTTCCTTTTTCAGTTTATTTTCCAAAGGATAAAACAGAAGTCTTGCTTGGTCTTTCCTCGCAGCGCAGTTTTGTGATAAAAGGAAAAGATCGCGAAGAATTGCTTGAACATGCAGAAATTGCCAAAAATTCGTTAAAAAACGCTTCAATTGAAGCAAATTTCAGACCTTTGGGGAGCAGGCCGGAATTGCGGCTATTCCCGAATAGGGAAGCTTCTGCCTATCTTTCAATTCAAGCGGCGCAGATTGCCGAAACTCTGTACATTCTTAACGAAGGTGTCGCCGCAACAAGGCTGGAAATTGAAGGAAGGCCGTTTGATGTGCGCATAACGGGAAAAGAATCAAACATCGATCCCGTTCAATGGCTTGAGCAAATACCGTTGAAAACTTCGCAGGGTAAAATCGTGTACCTCAGCTCTCTGGGCAAAATAGAGCGCAGAGAAGCCGAAGCGTCTCTTGCGCGGCTTGATCGCAGTGACGTTATTTACACGGATATTGAGGCAGGCAAAAAAAACCAAGACAAAGCAGACGAAATTGCCGCGCATCATCCCTGGCTTTCCGGTGCCGATGAATCAGTTTTTAGCCGCTACCGAAATTCGCTGTTAATCTACGTTATCCTCGTTTTGATCTTACTCTACATGACCATGGGCGCTCAATTTGAATCATTCCTTCTTCCATTAATTTTGATGTTAAGTATTCCCTTCTCTCTTGCGGGCGCGGGACCTGCTCTTTTGATTACAGGCACAAAGGTCGACTCAGGCGCAGTGTTGGGACTAACCGCTCTTTTTGGACTTGTCGTCAATAACAGCCTCGTCCTCTTTGAAATTAGTGATGAAAAAATACACGCAGGTCTCTCTCCGGTAGACGCGGTCTATACTGGCGCCTGCGAACGGTTACGCGCAATTTTAATTACAACAGCAACGACGGTTTTCGCTCTTCTACCGCTGATACTCAGTCCCCTTGGAAATTCGCAAAAATCAATGGCGGCAGCTATGCTGGGAGGACTTGCGGCTTCAACCTTGCTCAGTCTTTTTGCAATTCCTCCAATACTCATAAAATTCTTCAATTGGAAACATAACAGCAATGAGGCGATAAAATGAAAGTTTCAGTTTCTTGGCTTAAAAGAAAAAAAGCTAGTTTATGCATACTGGCGGGAATCTGCTCGGTGTCATTATTCGTCATTATCAATTCAGGCGAAAAAATAAAAGAAAGTATAGGAGGTTCTTATGTAGTAAAAATCAAACATTACGGGCTTGACGCTTTGGAAATGGAAAGAAGCGTAACCATTCCGCTTGAAGACGCTCTTTCCGCTATTTCGGGGGTTATGAGCGTTCAAAGTTCAAGCGAAAACAGCAATTCGAGCGTTTTTATCCGTTTTAAGCCCGGAGGAAGGGGCAGATACGAGGCGGTTCGTGACGCCGCGCAAAGGGTTTATGAAACGCTCCCACCGTCCGCTCAGCGACCGGAAATTTTAAGCTCCAACAATTCAAGAATTCCCGTTTGGTCGGCGGCAGTTTTTACTGAAAAAACAGGCGATGTAAAAGAAAATATTTTAGCCGCGCAGATGCTGGAAAAAATTGTAAAACCAAGGTTTGAAAGCCTTGAAGGAGCCGGAGAAGTTATAGTTTCCGGAGTTGGGTTAAAAGAAATTGTAATAATTCTTGATCAGGAGAAACTTGCCGCTGTTGGGTTGGAGCCAACGGCTGTTGCGGGAACTATTGGAATGAACGATTCTATTTTTTCAGGCGGATCGATTGTGCGGCAAAATAGGGAAATTTTAATCACTGTGGATGGTCGTTACGATAAAACAGATTCGCTTAACAACGCGCTTATTCCGCTTGAAGAGGGAAAATTTATCGAGCTTTCGGAAATTGCCTTTATTACGGAACAGGAGCGGGCACCGGATATTCTTTCTAGACTAAACGGTAGAAAAACAGCAGGTATAGCGATTATGGGACGGTATGGCGCGGATTTACGCAAACTTTCTACTGAAATAAAAGATGAGTTATCCGCTATGTCCTTACCGCTTGAATTTACAGTGTTATCTGATCTTGGAGCGGAGGAAGCAGCCGCTTTCCGTTCAGTCTTTAACGCCGCATTAATGGGCGCCGCTATGGTCGCAATCATCAGTTTTTTACTTGGCGGAAAAAATACAACAAACCGTTTAGGGCTTAACATTTCCGGCTTCTTCTGCGCCATGGCAATTCCACTTATCTGTCTTTTATCGGTCGCAATTCTTTCAATATTGGGCTTTTCACTTGACAGGTTGATGCTGGCAGGAATCGCGGCAGGAGTAGGCACGGCGGTTGACGCGGTTATTCTCTGCTCTGAAAAATTGCGTAAATCCATAAATTACAACGAAGCGTCGGCATCTTTGTCTGAATTGACAGGACCGCTGATTGCCGGAACCGCGACGACGGTCGCCGCTCTCATTCCCATTTCGGCGATTGGCGACGGTGGCGCCGGAATAATCGCAAGTGCTATCGCCGCGATAAGCATAGCCGCTCTTGTTATGAGTCTTACGCTTCTGCCGCCTTTGCTTCTTTGGAATTTATCTTCAAAGAGCCGCAATCAATTTACTCATCATTCATTTAAAAAATATATTCCGCTAAATATTTTATACCGGCGGCTATCGCGTCTTCTGTGCAGATTCCTTGCCGCCGATATAAAATTCTGTACCCGTTATCCGCAAATAATTTTATCAGGCGGTCTCGCTCTTATAATTGCGGCAGTTCTCGCGCTTTTTGCAAAAGGCGTGGACACAACGGGCTTTGGCTCCGAGGATTCTGTCTACGCTCAGGTTGAATTTGACGGAGGACTGCTTGCCGAAGAAGCAGACCGCCTGCTCGCCGCCTACGGAGAAAATCTTGCGAATAACGCGGGAATTAAAAATGTTGAAACAGGCGCCAGAACCGGTTCAGGTTCTCTTCTAATTTCATTTGATCCAAAAAAGACGCAAGCTTATCTTGTCAGAGAATTGGCAAAACAAACTCCAATTCCCGGCGGCTTTGTGTTTTTTCATGAAAATTCAAAAAATGATCGTTATTGGGAAATAAGAATCTACGGTGATGAAGACAAAAAGTGCAGGGAACTTGCAGAAGAGCTTGCTTATATTTGCGCTAGTCACCCTCTAATTAAAGAACGTGTGCTTAATTTTAAGGATGGCAGTAAAAAACTGATTTTGCAACCGGATCGCGAAATTTTCGCGGAATCGAAGATCAGTTTTTCCGCAGCTGCCAACAAAGCCAGGCTTGGAGTTTACGGACCTGTGGCATACAAAAGGATGGATTTAAACGGCGAAACAGATGTGCGGATCAAAACAAGCAACGGAAGAAATGAAAATGTTATGCGTCAATCAAGAGAAGGTGCGTTGGGTTTGCTTGTTTCTTCATCGGATAAAGAAATAAACGCCAATTTGCGGATTGATTCGCTCATGAAAATTAAAGAAGAAACCGAGCCGGCGAGTATAAGGAGGACCGACCGGCGCAGAACCGCATCTATCACTATCACAACCGGTCCAAAAGACCCGAGGCGGGTTAAGCGGGAACTCTCAGGGCTTTTTAAGAAATTGAATTTACCGCCGGGATATTCCGTGGAATTCGACCCGGATGCCATAAAACAGGCGGAAGAGCTTTCAGCAACCGTACTTTCGCTTGTTTTGGCTTTTATTTTTTGTTACATGATCATCGCTTCAATTAACGAATCTTTTTCTGTCCCGCTCCTTGTCCTTTCCGCAATTCCCGTTTCATTGGCAATCCCTGCAATCTGTCTTGCCTTGTCCGGCAGCGCATACAATTCCTCCGTCGCATGCGCATTCATCGCTGTCAGCGGTATGACAGTCAACGCAGCCGTTCTATGCGTAGACGGACTGCGTTCAAAAATGGAAAGTACAAACAAAAAAACATCAATTAAAATCTATCTGGCTCTCAGGCAAAAAATGCCCTCTCTGCTTTCAACCACAGGCACAACTGTCGCCGGAGCATTACCTTTTCTGTTTCTCAGAGAAGGAGCAAACACATTAGTTAGAACATTGTCTCTTGTGGGCGCGTTAGGTGTAACGTGCTCCTGTCTTTGTTCAATATCTGTAATTCCATCACTTTTAATTTTATTCAAGAAATCTTTTAAATCTTTTTAACACAAAATATTATCCCGCTTGTGCGGGGTACAAAACTTGATTTGGGATAAAAAAATGAAAATTAACTTTTCTCACAGGACAATTGCCGTCTTTTTGACGTTGATATTTGTCTTTGGATTAATACCTCCAACGGTATTTGCACAGACAAATCCTCCCTTGCCTTCGGGCGAGGTAAGAGGATTTAACAGGGCTGTATTTGACAGCCACTTTAGCAGGGCGGATCGTGAGATTAATCCGGAGCGCTGGCTTGCTGAAGCGAAAATTGGCATAACGCAGGCTATATCCGCATGGGAACTAATCGCATCGGGTTTATATGAAAATCCGCTAATTTTTGACGAAGCAAAAGCTCAAATTGAAAAATGGAGCAATGAAGAACTTGAAGCCCGTTTTACAAAATGGCTTATAGGACGTTTCTTTGGCGGAGCCGCGGGAAAGTCAACAATGGATTTATCCGCCGCGTTTGATGAAATCCAGAAAAAATATTCCTGGCATCTAGACGATGAAGGAAACATTATCTATGACGATAAAACAGGCGACCCGTTGATAATACGCCCCGGCGAAGAAGACAGAGAGTTTTCCAGAGACTTGTTATCATGGCGTAATGAAGCAAAAAATAATGTAAACACAAACAGAAATTCTTTTAACAATGCCCTGCTTCGCTTTTACCCGGAACTTTTAGCGTATATTCCGGAAGAATTACGTGAAAGTATGGATCCGCTGCTTAATGAATCTGGTTCATCCGCAAACGGAATCATAAAGCGCGAATTTGAAAACATCTCCGCCAGAGAAGAAAGAATATTCACAAACAGGCGTACAAGAGATATTTGGAGCCTGCGTAAAAAAAGCGATGAAGAAGCGGCAGGAATTTTTACAGAAAGACTAATTGCCGAAACCGAAGATGCCTGCGCGAAGGGAATTGAAGAATTAAACGCAAGAATAGAAGAAGCGTCCGCCGGAAATGGAGACCTTGTATTATTAGGCGAAGAATGGCTGCAACTATACAAAGAACAATTTGAAAGAGGCTTAAAAGCATGGGAAGAAGCCGAAGAACGGTTTTTTGTTAGGCGCATCGAATGGGAACAGGACTCAATAAAATTATTCTCCGAAGGAGAGGAAAAATGGCTCGCCGCTTTTAACCAATTTGAAGAAGAACGAAAAAAGTGGGAATTAAAAGCAAAAGATTTATTAAATTCCGGCGAACAGTTGTTTATAAACCTATCAGAAAACTTAGAAAAAAATATCACTGAAGCAAAAAAAGAATTTGAAGCAAATATGAAAATGCGAATAGGAGCGGGAGAATCAAAAGTAAAAGCTATAATTGATATGTACCTTATCTGCGCATCCGCGGCTTTAACCACAAGAGAAAACGTTCTGTTCTGGCTGAAACAATATGACAAAAATAATAAAAGAGACCCGAGAGAACCGGGATTTTCCGACTGGCTTTTGGGTGAACAGAATAAAATAGATGAAAGTACGTTTACTGAACTGAAAAATTCCTATGACCTATACGCCTCTTATATAGAAAAAGCGTTAGACGCAAGGGACAGAATTCTCACCGATTACGCCGAACTTATCGGAACCGGAGCTTTAAAGGACATTCTCGCTCCAGACGCGTCAAGCGAAGATTTCTGTCTTGATGAATACCAAATCGCGCTTATAAAATCAAAAGCGCTTGTTTCTTACTGGGAGCGAAAAACTGCCATCGCGGAAGCCGTCATTGCCTATGCCGACGAAATTGACGCCGGAAGAATGACTGCTTCTGAAGGAATACATAACTGGGAGAACGCAAAATCCGCATATTATGATTCCATTGCCGTATATGAAATAGAAATAAAAAAACTAAACGAAATAGGCGTTGATATTCAGGAACAACAGAAAATATTGGACACGTTATCTGTAGATTTAGCAAAAGCTGAAGAAAAACTAAACATATTGAATCATAATTTATTGGCATATGTTGCATCCAGTATGATTGACACAAAGATTTTCGCATCGGAAGATTTAGAAGATATATATAAACTTATTCAAAATAATTATATTGATTTTCAAAAAACAGGCGAAGAAGCCGTATATAAAAATATTCTTGAATACGGTATGAAATGGGCGATATTAGAACAAAAAGAAAACGCGGAATATTTATTAAATATATTTATAAATGGAGATGGTGAAGATATACCGTCTCTCTCAGAACTGCAAAGAAATGCTGATAAAGGGAACGAGTATAAAATAGATTTAAACATTCGTCTTGCCGGCATATATTTATTTTCGGATACTTTTGACGGACAACTACGCGATGCGGATTCTACATTCAGCGGTGCGGACTGGTATTCTCTGGTAAAGGGAATAAATCTTTCGGAAAATGAGAAAACCGCTCTTTACGGAGAAAAACTTGGCGAAAAACTTTCAGCGGATTATAAAAAAAGTTTTCAATTATTTCTGGAAAAACATCTTTCTTTGGAACTGGAAATTTTACTTAATTATCTAAATGAATATCCGGAACTTGACAACTTCAATTTTGAATTATCTGAAGTCGGTAAGGATAACACAGAAAATTTTTCCTATTTTTATGAAATTTTATCCGCATTGAAAAACAGGTTGGAAACCGGAAATGGCTGCTTTACCGAGAATGGGCAGGAAAATGAATTTATTAACTTTTTTATTTCAGGCGGCTCACTTTTTACCGGTTTGGAAGAAAATTTATCGAGTTATTACAACGATTATCTTTACTGTATGAACTTGCTTAATCTTTACAATAATTACAGTCTTTTAGGTTCATTTTCCCAAAAAGAAATTTGGCAAGATACAAACGATTCTTTAAATAGTTTATTTTCAGGTTATTCTATACAAACTGAAAATATATTTCCCGATATTCAAAGTCTTTTAGACGCAATAAAAAACAAACCTGGAAAATTTTTGGATAATGCCGTCCAATTCATGCTTGATTTTGATAATTGTTTTACTTATGTACCAAAATGGCTGGAAATTGAAATTGATCAATATAAAGCCGCATTAATAGACTACTTTGCGGCATATTCATTGCAAAACGATATTCAACCATCAAAAAACTCTGCCGACATCGAAAATGATTTTATAGAATTATTTACAATACGTAATGCTTTGTATGAATACGCCAATTCCAAAATATCAATAAGCGATGAAGAAATAAAACAATTAAACGATATTTTATCAGAAATGTCAAATAAAGAAAACAAACTTAACTATTTATATGCTTTAACAATATCCATGGAAAATTTTAGCGGCAAAGTTAACGAAAAACATTGGCGACAATATTTGACAGGCGAATATTTAAATGAATATTTATCTGACACTGAGCCTCTTATAACATTTTCTTCTTCATGGAAAGAAGGTATTTTGAAAGATGCGTTTTTTGATACCGTCTATTACACAAACAGGTTAAATGATTCATTTATTTTATTCTCTAATTACAATTTAGAAATAGAAAATGAAGATTCTAAAATGTTTTTAGATGAATATATAAGTAAAAGCGAACAGATTAACGATAATTTTAATCTCTTAAAACATTATTTTACCAACTTAATAATTTATGCCAAAGCCTACGATATTTCAAAGCTTACGATAGAAGAAGCTAAAGAAAAAATTAAGATTCAATCGGAAGCTATTGCGGAACAAGAATCAATTTTCAACTCGCTGCGGGAAGAATATCTTTTAAAAGCGGAAATGTTTATTAACACCGGTAATCTTTACGATAACCAATACAGCATATCTAAAAAAGCTTATGACGATATAGATAAAAAACGTTTTGAATACGAAAAACAGGACGCTATACATAGATGGGCAAGCACAGCGTATCTTGGTACAGACAATTTAAATTATGACGATTGTAAAAGCCATCTTGAAAAAGCACAAACTGTTTTAACCGTATTATCGGATTTATATAACAACGAAAGTAATCGCCCGTATGACAACTCTGAATACGATACGTTATACGCAAAGTATGAACAGAGCTTTAATCAAAAAATTAGAACACTTGATACCCTTGATACTCTTAAGAATGAAATAATGCGGGAGAAAGAAAATAATAAAACTTTATTTAAAGATTATCAGGATTCACTGAATAAGCTTGAAAATTTGGATAAAAATTACGCGGAATTTACTGCTACAAGCGATTCTCGTCTAATGGAACTCAAAGATATGATTACGGTTAATAATGGACTTCTTGCTTTTTCAAGAGACAGCTCAATGAATCTTTATAGCATAAACTCTTCAACTTCCGCTATTCTTGATGAATATTTTAACAAAAAAGATATAGGAGATAATGAAGACACTAAAATAAGCCAGTTTGAAGAAGCTCTAAGGGGCCTGACTGAAAGGATGAATATTTATTTTAATGATAGCAATAAGCAAAAACAATGGGGACTGGCAAGAGATTATCTTATAGTGTCTTTGTTAGATATAAATAATATATATTTACCGGGGTATCCGCCGGCACCTTTCCTAACAAATACTTTCTTATATAACAATTATAAAGGAATAGAACAATTAACTGCGAGCGGCAATCTGGGTAAATTACCGATGTTGAACAAAAGTCTTTATGAATATATATTCGATAAGGGTATTATTTTTTTTAAAGATAACGAATGTTCTCGCGCATGGAATGCTCTGTCTATAGAGGAAAAAGCCGATCTTGAATTCTATGTCATCCTTACACTTTCAAATAATTCCGGTTATGTTGAAGGTTTTTCGCGATTTTACACTCAGGAAATTTATGATTTAACTTATACTTTCGTTCAATTAGAAAATACAAGATTAAAAAGAATAGAAGAAAAATGGTATTATAATGTGCCTGATAGTATGTTAGCTGCTACAAATACTGTTATGAGCAGAGTTAATACCGGCTTGAATGCTGTAAGAGATTCAGTGAATGATTGGAAATCAGAAATTAAAAAAATTCTATTATCAATAAACGATCTTTCTTCTTCTTATGCTAAATCCTGTAAAAAGATTAACCTCATGGAAGGTAAAAAAGAAGATGGAGAATTTGTCATTTGGGATGATATATATAAATCTCTCACAGCAACAGAAAAATTTGACAGCATTGAAATTGATTATATAAAATCCTATTGGGAACAAATGCAATTAAATTCCGAAGATTCATACAAAAATGTTTCCAAAGCGCTTTCAGCCCTGCTCGATTGGTCAAAAAATGAAGAAAAAGAAAATATAAAAAATCTTAACGATTTCTGGTCTAACGAAGAAAATAAGCAAAAAGAGAATGAAAACGCATTTCAAACAGCGGTAAATGAATATTTAAACGGAACCGGAAAAATTACAGCAGTTAAAAACGCCGCGAAAAAAGCCTATGGAAATAATACGGCATCCTGGAAAAATCATTTTACCAATTTATATACTACCCTACAAGATAACCTCGCATTATATTTGGAAACTAAAAATGACCATTATACCGAATTTGAAATTTTAGGAAATGAAATTACATCTTTAACTATGAAGACAATGGAAAATAGATACATCGCGGAACTTGCCGCAAGAGAATTTGAATGGAATCAAATGCGCTTGGATATATCGGATAAATACAATGAATGGATAAATTCCGCCGCTCTAATTTTAGAAAACGGCAGAACAGACTGGAATAATGGGAGTAAAAAAATAGAAGAAGCATATAAACAATGGAATTCAAATTTTAAAAATGAATATAACCGCGTTAGCAATGAATGGGCGGAAGCCTATTTAGCCGGTCTTGAAGACAAAGAAAAATGGCTGGAACAGGCTGCGGATGCGGCAAATCAGGCATCTATGGAATCTTTACTGTCGCTTATCGGTACAGAGGGAGAACGATTATCCAGATTTATAGATACCAGAGAACCTTTTGGCATTCGCGACGCGATTCCTGAAACGGAAACACTAATGGCGGAACTCTTGCAGGCATCGGGAATAACCAATATGGTAAACGCATTTAATTCACTGAACAATATTGCCGGCACAGCTTCTTCTGTCGTAAGGCAGGGCATGGGAGGCATTTCAATCTGGAACGCATCACTTGTAAAAACAACGGCATCCGATCTCGCCAGAAAAACAAATACGGAAATTGCGGATAACGAAGCAAGAAAACTTGCCCGTATCGCGCGTATGAATGCCGATGAAGCGATTAAAAGCATCATTGATAATGTCGACTTGGCAAATAAAAGTTTTAATAAAAGCATGGATAATCAATTTATATTGTCCGGGTATTGGAGAAAAAACGGAGATTATTATGAAAAAGATATTATTAAAGGTTCAACGCTTACAAAACCTGTCATTTCCGAAACAGTATACATTGCCGGATACAATAATTATAAAATGGAACCGGTAACATTAAAAACAAATTTAGATGAAAACGAACTGGCAAAATATGACTCCTATACAATAAATACATTGTTAAGAAATGCATACAAAGAGATTGAAGAAATCATCTCTGAAATTTTCGGAGGAAAAGATGAAAAATCTGAAACAATAAAAGGGAAAGATTTATATAACGATTACTACTCAAAAATTTTAGGAAATGAAGCCGAAGGCTATAAAGGAGTAATGATTGGAAAAGTCAAAGAAATGACACATGTTGAAGATCGTGAGCTATCACCGGGTAAATTCGGCGCTCATATTGGATACGTTCCGTCAACAAATGAATTTAATAAAGGCGATAACAGAAAAGCTATTTTTCATGATGAAGGCAGCGGAGAGCTCGGACGGCTTATGTCCGATTATATCTATTGGTCAATTATTGATAATATCGGAATAAACGAACTTAACCTTCCTGTCTGGGACAAACGCATATGGGACGACAGTGACACATTTTTCAAGGCTCCAACCATCCGTTCCGCAGCACAGTTAGTTGGATCAATAGCAGCAGCAGTTGTCACAAGTGTAGTATCATTCGGCACAGGCCTTCCGGCAGTAATTGGAATGGTAGCTGCTAATATTGGCATCAATACCGCAGACGATCTGATATTCGGAGCCCTTGATGTAGCAGGCGGTTATAAATCAATTGAAGAGGCAGGTTTTGAATTTGGCAAGGCTTTGGCGATTAATACTGTAAATGGCGTGGTAAGCGGAGTGTTTGGCGGTTTAGGAGAAACTGTCGGCACCGATTTTTTCTCCAAGGGACTCACAAAAACTGCCGCAGAATTAGTAGGAAACAGTCCGGTTAAAGGGGTCTTAGTTAAAACCGCAATGACGGCAATACAAGTACAAACAACAGGTACAATAACAAGTGCTCTCAGCGCAATTACCTACAGCAATAGCGCAGGATTTGGATTTAACAATGAAATTTATAGAAATGGTATAAAAAATATGCTTACAAATACCGTAACATCAATGGCAGGAGCGGCTGTTTCAGGAACCCTTCAGGCTATCAATTCCGGATTTTCCATGGAAAAATTAACTGGATTTAGCAAACTAAATACAAAAGATATTTCAAAACTTAACAATTTTGTCGGTTCAATGGCTGAACAGGGAGTAAACTATGCCATGGGAGGCGACTTCACCCTGAATCTCCTCAACTTGAGCATATTTCAAAATGATAAAATCAACAGTGGTTTACTTGAACTCCACTTTGGACGCAACGGTACAACAATGAACTTTGGCACCGGCGGTGCGAATGTCAGCATTGATAACTTAATATCTGCTTATAGAGGTACACAAGTCTGGAATGTAAACAATCAAATTAACAAATACATAAACAACAACGATTTTAATTCGTCAATCACGCTACGCGCCCAATACGGCTACGGAGACGATAGACAAAAAGACCAGTTGTGGGATATACTGGATGGAAAAACAATAATTAATACTGATGCAAATGGTAATTTCGACGCAGAAACAACAATAGTTGATGGAAAGCGGGTAATAAATCTAGCTGGTTATAAACAGGATATGAGTGAAAATGAACAAATGTTGCTTGCAATAATCCTTGGACACGAGACGTACAGGGACGGCTATGTAACGGAAGACAACAACATTGAAACAAGAATAGCCACGCTTGCGCACACCGAAATGGCAATAAGAATGGGAAAGGATATTCAAGGATTAAAGTTTAGTGATAACCTGATAAGCGATATTATGGCTTATTCTCTGGGCTCCGATTTTTTCAATGATTATGTTGATAATATTTATGATTCAAGCGCGGATTATTGGAAACTGATGAGAAATGGAACTCTAGTGAATGATAATTCAGGATGGTTAACAGATGAAAATGGTAAACCAATATTAAATGCAAACGGCGAAAAAATTGGCGCTAAGGGAATAGAAACAGGATTGCTTAATATTCTCTTTGGCGGAACAAGTGGAGTGGGATATGAAACTTATAGCGATGAGCAGATAAAACTCGCACAAAGCCTGATGATAACAGCAAAAATGAAATACATCGAAGGGGAAAAAGGTAATATTCGAGAGCGGTCATGGACTGGGAATGTAACTGGACAATCCTTGAATATGCAACGGGTTATGGAAGGAGCGGGAAATACCGTTGCATCAGCGGTTTTTGCACGTTATTATGAAGATACTGCGATTTCGACTTATGCGAGTTCAATTGGGAAAGATATAGGAAATATAAATAAAAATTTAGTTTCTTCTAATGCGCTTGAGAGATTTACAAAAGAATTATTACCATCGGTTATGAATTTTTATCAATCAATGGGGCATTTTCTTGATGTTGATAAAAATTTTAAAGTAACAGGATATCATGATGAAAGAGACCCAAGATATCAATATCCTAATTATGAAAACAATGCTCATTTTGGAACTGATTGGGCAAATGGAAAGAGTGGCGATCCTATATATATGGGAATATCAGGGTCAGTTATAGGCGCATTTCCAAACACTAATGGAAATGGAAATTGGATGGTAGTGGAGTACGGATATATGTTTGAAGGATCTTTTTTTGGTTCGGGAATATATGGCGAATATATGCACATGGAGAAAAAGCCTGAATATAAAAATGGGGCATATTTGAATAGCAAACAGGTAATAGGTACAGTAGGTAATACTGGTCGTAGTAGTGGACCTCATCTGCATTATACAATATATACACTGGATAATTACACTTTTTCTCAGACGACTTTACGAGTTCTCTTGAATAATAATATTTCCAATACAGTGGTAAGCAAAAGCGCAAATGGATATGCAGGCACCTACAAATCAACAGCAAAAAAGGTAACATATAACATTGAAAACTATATACAAGGGTTGAAAAAATAAAAAGAACCTCGCTCTTCGGAGCGAGGTTTTATACTCTTAAAAACAAACAAGGAGAAAAAAATGAAAGGAAAAACGATTATATATATCTTTATACTGGCTATCCTTTTCTACGGATGCGTAGATAAGAAAACCATAACCAACGAAAATATCAATAATCCAAGTATTCAAATCAATGAAAAAATCAAAAATAAAAAAATGGCAAAGATGATTGTGGAAGATGGAACATTTGGGTATAACAATATTCTTTTCTCTCTAAAAGGAGCTATTGAATACTATAATAATGATACACTTATTATATATGATAAAACTTCCAGAGAAAGCAAGTATATTTTAACAGATCATGATCATTTATTTTTAATAGAATTAGAAGAAAATCCTGGTTGGTTCTATGCAATATCGCCTGATTATGAAATTCAGGGATATATTTATATATATGACATTTCAGAAAAATCATTCTATGGCAGCCCAGAAGGTGATGGGAGTATAGAATACCAAATTTTAAAGAAACATCAGAACATTAAACGGTATGGACCGTTATTATCAATTAATCACAATGGAAAAAATATAGAATTCTGGGATACACGTAGCGGACCAGGATTAACCGGACACCGTTACTTGCTTTCTGATTATTACCCTGAATTCAATGAAGTCTTGATAACTAGAATATGGTGGGAAGGTTGGGAAAATTATATCTACAATCTAGAAGATGAAGAATACAGATGTGAAAGAATTGAAGAACCTTACTTCAATAATACAAGAACAGCTTTACTATCATTAGTTTATTCCGAAGATATTGGACTATACACATTATTTTCTTTGGAAATTTATAAAATAAACAATGGCTATTATGAAAAAATATATGATGAATATCTTGACATTGATAATAAATGGTCTTTAAAAAACATATCATGGATAAATGATCAAGAAGCGCGTATAGACTATGGCGAAGCAGGAAACATATTGGTAGAAATAGGCGATGAAGTCAAAATTGTTAATAGCTTAAAACCTGTGACAATGTGGTGGGAGTTGGAATAGGATTATAATCAGACAAACTCATCTACCCCTCGCACTCAAAACAATTCAAAATCTCCACCCACTCCGCAGCCGACTTCCCCTCACGAATTGCCTCCATAACCTTCCGCGCCTGTGCAAAGCCATGAACTTCCTCTTTTTTTACCAGGTTGCTCTGTGTTGGCAAGTCTTTTACTACATTAAACGCCTCTTCAGGCAGCGTCTCAACTACAATCCCCGCCAGTTTAATCATGCGCGCTAATTCCCCGGCGGTAATAGCGAAGTCATTTTTAGGGAGTGGGGATTCAACCTCGTATTTGTGAGCAAGGCAGGGTAAAAAAGACACCGATGTAATGTTAGATGCATCAATCTCCGCTTCTTTGGCGTAACTCGCCTTGATAGCAGTGGCAAAATACCGCCGGGGACTTTTTACGGAAGTCAGGCGATCCGCTAAATCAGGATAAAAGTTTTTCACGAAGCTAGTAGCTCCGGCGGAACAGCCGCTTATCACTGGCAGTTTGCGACTGCTGTTTTTACGCTCTTGAACTTCACCTGCGATTGTTGAATTGACTGCGTTAACCGTAATACTCGCGTCAAAAACTTTGTCGAAGCCGAGAAGTTTTATCGCGACGACTAATTTTCCAGTTGTAATTGTGCCTGCGGCAAGAGCGAGTTCTTCATTTACGGCAGCCGCAAGATTGGGTGAAATTTGCGCTATTGTTTTACGGTTGTTGTCGTTGATAGCCGCCTGCACTTCGGCGGTTTGGTCGTGTTCGTAAATCGCGCCGACAGGACACACCTCCGCGCACTTGCCGCAGAAGACGCAGAAGCTGTCTTCAAGAGCCTGTTTGTACGGTGTAGAAATTTCGTATTCATGACTGCGGTGGGAAGTGTTAATCGCCCGAATTGTCTGCACTTCCTGACAAACTTCAACACAGCGCCCGCACTTTACGCATTTGTCCATGTTACGGACGAGAGTTTCGCTTTCAACTTGCGGCGTGTGCTTTTTCGTGTCATTTTGAGAGAAAGAGTTTTCAAAGAGAGATGTGCCGCCGCTGTTGCTTGCATTCTTGTTTACGCTCACGTTTCCGCTTGCGCCGGAGCCGGTGTTTGCGCTTACGCCGAAACTTAACGCTAACGTTTGCAACTCGCACTTTTTATTACGTATACAGGAGAGACAATCCTGCGGATGATTAGCGAGGATCAATTCAACAATTGTTTTGCGAATGTTTAAAAGACGCTGGTTTTTAGTAACGATGCTCACCCCTTCCCACACATCGTTGGCACAGGCGGCGATCAGTTTGCCGCGACCGTCGGCTTCCACTACGCAAATTCTGCAGAGAGCGCGTTTGCACAATTCCGGGTGTTCGCAAAGAGTTGGTATGTTGATATTCGCTTTTTTCGCAGCTTCAAGGATTCTTGTTCCTTCAGGAACTGTTACGGGTATTCCGTCAATCGACAAATTAACACTTATATTCGGGTTTGGTTGATGATGACTCATTTTTCTTTCCTCACATTCGCTTCAAATTCCGTCTTAAAAAGTTTCCACGCGCTGTT
>LIUH01000057.1:30594-30717 GCA_001462225.1 Fibrobacteria bacterium GUT31
TCCCAGTCCGCAGAAAGAAGCGTCAGTCATCGTGCGGATAAGGCGGCGCAGTGTTTCAAGATCGCTTGTCGTTGCCCCATTTGGGACTGCAAGTTTTTCCAGTATTTTCAGCAACTGGCGATT
>LIUH01000057.1:30732-30921 GCA_001462225.1 Fibrobacteria bacterium GUT31
ATAATGGAGACGCTTTCATCCATCACAACGATTGCGCCCGATCCAACAGACAGACCCGCTTTCCTCAAATCTGTGTAACTGTAAATGGTGTCGAGTTGCTCAATACTTCCAATTGAACCGCTCTGCCCTCCCAGATGAAAAAACTTCAGTTTCTTATCACCTGCCATTCCGCCGCCAAGTTCCGCATCG
>LIUH01000057.1:31141-32011 GCA_001462225.1 Fibrobacteria bacterium GUT31
GATAAGTTTGCTTCCGCCCGAATCAGGGTGTCCTGCTTGCAAATAAGCGTCGCCGCCCATGTTGACGATGACCGGAATGTTGGCAAAAGACTCAACGTTGTTTACCAAAGTTGGCTGAAGGAAAAGCCCCACCTCCGCAAGGTGCGGCGGCTTGATTCGCGGTCTGCCAACCTTGCCCTCAGTTGAATTAAGAAGCGCGGAATTTTCGCCGCAGACATAGGCGCCTGCTCCCGAAATTACATGAATGTCAAAATCTTTACCCAAGTAGCCTGCGGCGCGGACATTCTCTATCGCCGCAAGGAGGCGCTTTTGCAACTTGCGGTATTCGCCGCGAACATAAATGTAACCGGCTTTCGCGCTGAACACCTTTCCGGCGATCATAATGCCTTCCAACAATTTAAGCGGCAATTTATCCATGATGAGCCTATCTTTAAAAGTGCCGGGTTCGCCCTCATCGGCATTGCAAACAATGTATTTGGGTGTTTCTGTTATGTGCAACAAATGTTCCCACTTACTGCCCGCAGGATACGCCGCGCCGCCGCGTCCTAAGAGTTTCGCTTTTTTGATTTCCGTTATCACTAACTCCGGCTTGCCTGACCACTCTGGAGTGGTCAGGACTTTTTTAAGCGCGGCAAAACCACCGGCTTTTTCATATTCAGTTACAGAAAGCGGGTCTACGCAGGACGCGCAATCGGTCAGCATATTAATTAATTTTGACATAGTTTTTGCAGCTCCGACGAACCTTCGGTTCGAGTATTACCCTCACGGCAGCACTTAATCAGCGTCTTTACTTTTTCCTCGCTCAAATTGCCAAACACATCATCGCCAATTTTCGCCACCGGCCCGATGTCGCACGCTCCCACACAGCTT
>LIUH01000058.1 GCA_001462225.1 Fibrobacteria bacterium GUT31
TTTTGCGAAAAAGCGGCATTTGAGAGTAAATATAGATTTTTTTCGGTGAGTCGGCACGGTTTTTTGTGATTTTGCGTATTTTTTTGCGGAAATTGCCATAATATCCGCATCGTAGGGGCAATCCCTTGCGGTTGCCCCTATTTGCCACGTCGTATGATGCCATTTTTACACCACAAATATGCAAATATCGTGGCATGGCAAATGACGTGGCGAACAAGGCACACATCATGGCAAAGGGGGCGACCGTAAAGGTCGCCCCTACCATGGATATGGTTGCACATTTCGCCACGAAATACGGAATATCGGGTAAATCCTATAACAAACTCCCCACCAGCCACCCGTCCTCAAAATCAAACAAAAACCCCGGATGCGTAAGAACCTGCCTCTCCCTCAAAAGATTCAAACAAAGTTCCTCATCATCTGTGTTCGGAAAATAAAAACTCTGATACCAACCACCAGCAGAAGGAATTATTTGTGCACCAATTTTTGAAAAATAATCATCGAGCAAAATTTGGTTCGCTTTTAATCTCTTTATAACTTCTTTTTGAAAATCCCCTGCACGGGGCAAAACTCTTGCGCACAATGCTTGACTCAAATAAGAACAATTTAATTGCGAATCCAAAATATATTCCAAAGTATCGTAAATATGCCGCTTTTGGTTTTCGGAAACAACGGCATTTATCCAGCCAACCTTTATGTGCGGAAGCCCAGCAGATTTGCTGAGACCGTCTAGGAGGAACGTTGGAACTTTATTATTTAGTTGAGAGTTGAAAGTTGAGAGTTGAGAGTTATTTTTTAATTTGTATGCTGAAAATACTTTGTCTATTATTAAGGCTAATTTGTTTTTTTCGCAGAATTGCAATATGTGTTCGAATTCTTTTTTGCTGGGAATGTGACCTGTGGGGTTGTGAGGGGATATTAGCAAAAGAATTTTTGTGTTCGGTGGAATGGAGTCTAGGGAATCCAAATCTATTTCCCAATGCGGTTCGTTGCCGAAATTGGGTTTTAAGAAATATGGGTGTGTGTTTAAACCGGCAAGTTCTGCTAAAGTATCTATCAACGGATATCCGGGAGCGGGGGTTAGAATGCAGTCGCCTTTTTTGCAGAAAACTTGAAAAAGAGCGGAGTAAGATTCTGAAGAACTGGAAGTTATGAAAATGTTTTCCGGGTCAGTTGTTCTTTCGTTGTATTTCGCTATTGCTTCCCTAGCATAGAATTGCCCGCAAGCATCGGGGGGGTTGAATTGCCACTCAAGGTTTTCCGCTAAATAACGCAAATCGTCTGCAATGTCAAATATTATCCCCGCTTGCATAGGCGATGAAATTGTTAGGTCTAAGATGTCTTTTTTTGCAGAACGAATTTCTTTTAGAATGCTGCGTTTTTGCAGTTCAAAGGGGGAGGGGGTCACACCGAATCCTTTTTGCTTATCAATAAGTATGCCGCCGGCACAATTAGCAAACTGAACACCAAAGATACCAGTATGCCGCCTATCACCGCTACTCCCATAGGAACACGGCTCTCCGCACCTGCACCTAGCGCAAGAGCGATGGGCATAAAACCGCATACGCTTGTTAGCGATGTCATCAAAATCGGGCGCAAACGTGCTCCGGCGGCTCCTGCTACGGCGTGGCGAAGATCTAAGCCGGCTTCTCGCCGCTGGTTTGCAAACTCAACTATCAAAATTCCGTTTTTGGTGACAAGGCCTACAAGCATTACCAAACCGATTTGGCTGAATATGTTGAGAGTGTGCCCGCCAAAATAAAGAGCGGCTAACGCACCCGAAAGGGCTAGCGGCACGGTAAGCATGATGGTGAAGGGATGTCTGAAACTCTCAAACTGAGCGGCTAAAAGCATATATACAATCAAGAGTGCTAAACAGAAAACTATGGCGAGGCTGCCGCTCGCTTCCATAAAATCTCGTGAGGTTCCTGTAAGCTCTGTTTTGAAATTATCGGGCAGTTCGTTATCTATAATTTTTTGCATTTCGCTTATGGCATCTCCAAGCGCAACGTCTGCCGCTGGGCTTGCGGAAATTGTTGCGGATACATAGCGGTTATAGTTAAATATTTGCGGCGGAACCGCACGCTCTTTTAAATCTACAAGCTGGTCTAGCGAAACTAATTTTCCTTCGCTGTTTTTAAGATACAGAGTTTGCAGGGATGCCGGTTCGGAACGATTTTGAGAATTTATCTCCCCCATAATTTGGTACTGCTTTCCGTCTTTCAAAAAATATCCGTACCTTAAACCGCTATACGCAAGCTGCAACGCATTCGCCACCTCACGTGGCGCAATACCGGAAGCTCGTAAATGGTCTCTGTCCATCTCAACATCCAGTTGCGGTTTTGTGAATTTTAAATTTACATCTGCCATTGTTAAATGCGGGCTGAGTTGAATTTTTTCCATAAGAGCCGGCAAATATTTTTTCAATGAGTCTAATTCCGATGATTGAACCACCACTTGCACTGGTTGGCTGCTCCGTGAACCCACACGGATTGTTTGCTCCTGCTGAATTGAAATCCGAACTCCTTCAACTTGAGATAGCAACCTTCTTAAACTGTTCGCTATTTCTTGCTGGGTTCTTTTGCGCTTGTCCGGGTTCACAAGCATTATTGAAACATTGCCGTTGTTCACAGAACCGGCAAGGCCGGGTGCTGTTTGCACAAGGATGCGGTCTAGTTCGGGCACATTCTCTAAAATCAAATTTTCGATGATTTTCATTTTGTCGCTTATAAACAAAAACGGTGCACCTTCGTGAGCCGTAACCTGAACATTAACTCGGGAGCGATCTTCCAGTGGGGCGAGTTCGCTTGGCAAATTCATAAATGAAAAAATCGCAATTATAGCGCACACCAAAATAATGGGAATAGCGAAAAGCGGGTGCCTTAAAATTTTCCCCAAAAACCTCGCATACGTAGAAGAGAGTTTATTAAAGAATGGTTCGGTTGCAACGTAAAACCAATTGTGTTTTTCGTTTTTCTTTAGAAAGCGGCTGGAAAGCATACTGCCGAGTGTTAATGCGACAAAAGATGAAATTAGAGTGGAACCGCCTATAACAACGGAGAACTCTCGGAAAAGCCGCCCCGTGAACCCTTGCATAAAAAACAGCGGCAAAAATACTGCACACAAAACTAGAGTTGTAGCTATAACCGCCACAAAAATTTCATTGACACCTTTAACCGCAGCTTCTTTGGGCGGAAGACCCTCCTCTACCTTTGCAAATATATTTTCCAAAACAACAATCGCATCGTCAACGACAATGCTTATCGCCAGCACAACTCCCAAAAGCGTTAAAATGTTGATGGAAAAATCCAAAATCCAAATTACAAAGAACACGCCTATTAAAGAAATGGGAATCGTGAGCATCGGAATCAATGTCGTTTTAAAATCTCTGAGGAACAGGAATATAATGGCAACAACAAGCACAAAGGCTATGGCAATAGTTTCCTGTACTTCCGAAAGTGCCGCCCGCACAAACGTCGTGTTGTCAAAGGAGGTTTGAATCATAATGGATTCGGGCAAGTCTTTGCGAATGTCATCTAGGCGTCTCAGAACTTCGTCTGCTATTTTTAACTGGTCTGCACCTGGCTGGGCAACCACCGCCAAGGAAACCATCGGCCTGCCGTTCATTCTTACCGTATTTCTTTCGTTCTCCGCACCGAGCACAACTTCTGCAACATCGCCTAGGCGAACAAATTTTTCTCCATCCGAAAACAGGATTACATTGCGAAAATCCTGCTCGGTTTTTAATTCCGAATGCGAGCGCAAACTAACTAACGCAGATGTTCCTTCCAATTGCCCGGCGGGGAGTTCCGCATCTTCTTTATCAAGCGCGGTTTTGATTGCGTCTATGGTCAAGTTAGCTCCTGCCATTCGCACAGGGTCTATGTAAATACGCATAGCATATCTTTTTATGCCCCATATATTGACTTCTGCAACGCCGGGTATAGTTTGAATTCTCTCTTGCACTCTTGTGCCTTGATCCGTAAGCTCCAGCAAACTCAAGGTGTTGCTGCCGAGCGAGAGTACTAGTATTGGCGTAGAATTGGCATCAGCCTTAGCAACGATGGGTATATCGGCGTTATCGGGGAGCATCCGTTGAGCACGTGAAACCTTGTCTCGCACATCGTTGGCGGCCTGTTCCATATCCGCACCCAAATTGAATTCCACGGTGATGTTGGATTGCTCTTCGCGTGAGGTGGAATTTAAAGTGCGAATTCCGTCTATGCCATTGATAGCTGATTCCAAAGGTTCCGTTACCTGGTTTGCTATAACTTCCGCATTTGCACCGGTATAAGTGGTGCGAACGTTTACTATAGGCGGGTCTATGGCCGGGTATTCGCGAACACCAACCTGATACATTCCTATAGCTCCGAAAAGTACTATGAGCGCAGATAACACTATCGTTAAAACCGGCCTTCTAATACTTGTGGAGGCCAAGCTCAATTTAAAATCCCTCTGTAAAATTCTCGCTGCCTTTCAAAGCATGCTTCCCAAGAAAACCGCTCGGCATAAGCTCTGCCCTTTGCACTCATAGCTTGCATTTTATCTCTGTCTTGCGCAATTTCGCAAACCGCAGATGCCAGAACTTCGGGAGTCATTTCTTGCAAAATAATTCCGCCACCGGATTCGCGAATATGTTCCGCCGCAGCGCCGGCATTGGTTCCAATTAAGCATTGACCGCTTGCCATGCCTTCCAAAATAGAAAAACCGAATGTTTCCCAAGCACTAAGGGCAAATCCAACTTCACAAGAGGCGTTCCATTTTGCCATTTCTTCTGCATCTTTAATAAAACCGATATATTTTATATGCTCATATTTTTTTTCCGCTTCCTTAACAAGGTGAATTCTATTTCCCGTTCCCGCAAAAATAAGCGTTGGCTCCAAGCCCAATTTTTCGCATATAATAGGATATGCTTTTAACAAAAGCGACAATCCCTTTTCTTCTGTTGAGCGATGCGGAAAAAACATAATTATCCGATTTGCATCTCCGGTTTTTAATTCTTCAACGAGAACCTTATCCCTGCGGTTCGGGTTAAACAAGTTTGCATTAATGCCAAGCGGCAGCCATTGCAAATTTTGCAAGCCATTGATATTCATTCTCTGCATAACTTCTTTGCATGAAACCTGTATGCCTTTATAATTTTTGAATTGGTAGCGTGCATATGCCCAAGCCACCCTCTCCAGCTTTTTTGCCAAAAAGGAATTTATTTTTTCAAAGGGCCTGCGAATGTAGGTTCTGGGAAAATCCGCGTGCCAAAAACCCACCAGTGCAGGCTCCTTCTCCAAACCTTTGCAGGCTTTGCGTACCGCTGCGGGCAGGACGTATGGCGAGCCTACTTCTATAATGTCCGCTTTGTATTTTTCGAGATAGGGTTTAATATGCTTTGCATTGTGAATAAAGCGGTATTCCCACCATTTGCCCGGAATTTTGAATGCTTTTACATGCTCTATTATCAATGTGGGTGAAATTTCCTCTGTTTTATTATAACTGTCCTGCATTAAAAAAACGAGTTTGAAGTCGTTTTGCTTTTTTTGGTAATAATCCATTTTTTGCAAATGGTAATGGCGAACCCCCCCGCCGCTGGGTGACCAAAAATTGTTTATATCTAAAACTACCTTCATGTATTAGGTGTTATTTTTTTTTCGGTCTTCCTGGCTTTTCCGGCTTTTTATACTTCCCTATTAGAACCCCCTTTGCCAGGTCGTCTGCTCTATCGTTCCATTCATCTCCGCTGTGCCCGATGACTTTTTCAAAGGATGCCCATTCTTTTATGTCGGATATTCTGTTTACGTATATTTGCGAGACTGCGCTGCCGGCTTTCCATTCGCCTGTAGCCCAGCTTTCAACGCCTTGGTAATCGTAACAAATTGTGCCTTTGCGTTTTTTGCTTGCCAAATATTCCATGGCTTTCCAAGCGGCGTGAAGTTCGCCGTCTATATTCCTGCTTGCGGCGGGGTGGGGGGTAGTCCCGAAGTCACGGGCTATCTCCTTTCCGTTTTCCACAGCAACCCATGACCAGCCGGCATATTCGTTCAAGGGCATAAAAGAGCCGTCCACATAAATGCGAAGCCCTTTCTTTACCGGTCTTCTGCCGCTAATCCAAGCCTTTGCATCTTCCATCTTTGCGAAAGACTTGTATTTAACGCCGTTTTTTCCCATTACACGTTTCTCGCAATCCGGCCAGTTGTCACCAAGCCAGTGCGTTCCATCCGAAAATTTTGCTGCATATATCTTTGGCATAATAGAGATAATGTAGAAAGATTATTACCCTCACAGAAAGAACAGCTATCTAATCACTCCCTTGCTTTTCCACTTTCCTCTGCGCCAGCGGGTGTAATTCGCAATGGAGCGATAAAATTCATCTGAAGCCATTCCAAGCCACAGACCCACCGCACCTAGCTCTATTCCAAAACAGAGGAACAGAGTAGTGCCAAGCCCTAAAGTCCACATGGATATGGTTCCAAACACCGCAGGGAATGCGGAATCCCCCGATGCTCTTAAAGCGTTTGTTATAACAATGTTTGCGGCTTTGAACGGCTGCAACGCAACGTCGCACCAAAGCAACAAACCGCCTAAACGCAAAATTGCCGGATCTTCGGTGTAAAAAGCCAGCAGATACTGCCCGGTCAAAGCCACTGCAATCGCCACCGCAAATGCACTCGCACTGCTCCAAACAAGGCTTTGATGCATCCTTTTATTGGCCTTGTCAAATTCCTTGTTGCCAACCAAATGCGCAACCAGTATTTGACTGCCGCTTCCCAGCCCAACACTCAAAACCACCGCAAACATTGCAAAAACTCCGGCAAAAACCCTGGATGCCACTATGGAAGCGTCCCCAGCATCCCCAAGCCTAACGAACATGGCCATCACAAAAACCTGGAACAACTGAAAACTAACAGGCTCAACCGCTGCGGGAACTCCTATCCTAAGCCATTCCGGCAAAAGCAAATAATAGCCTTTCTTAATATCTTTCAATTTGGTTTTGTGCTCAAGCGAATAAACAACAATAATCCACAGGACTATAGCAGAAACAATCCAAGATAAACCGGTTGCTATTGCCACGCCATAAACACCCTGCATAAAAGGAGGGGTGCCAAAATGACCTCCAAGGAATATGACGTTTAAAACCACGTTTACAATTAAAGCTATTACGTTTGCAAATAGGTTCCATACCGTATGGCCATGCGTTGCAACAAGGCTGGTAAGCGTTCCCTGCAATGCTCTGAACACTATTGCCGGCGAAATGGTGTGCAAAAATTTAATAGCCGCGTCTGCAGGTTCTCCGCTAAGGCCCATCCGAGCCACTATTGCGGGGGTTGCAAACCATAGCATAACACCCATCGCAAGCCCCAAAACCGCACTACCCGCTATAACAAGCGTTTGCGTGACTTGGGCATGGCGAGGCCTGTCTCCACCCAAAAACTGCGATGCTATGCTGGCCCCAGCCTGTGCAAAAGCCTGTATAGCCATAAACAAAGTGCCTATGACGGGCATCAGTGCGCCAACGCCCGCAGCAGCCTCTACCGAGCGTTTGGACAAAAACCAGCTATCAAGCATGGGAAGCGACATACCGATGCCAAATGTGACAACCAAAGGCCACGAAAGCGAAAGTAAAGATTTATCTTTAACAGCCATGTTAATTGTTAATCGCCGTTTTTCTCCGTTTTTCTGAATGTATATTTCGGCTTGTAATAAGCTATGATATCGTCCATGTTTTTAAATCTTTTGCCGACGGCTTTGCGAAGGCTGGGTTCGGTTTTTATTTTTTTCTGAAGTCTATCTTTAATATCCGCAAAAAACAATTCATCTGCCGCCATATCCACCTGTTCCTGAGTATAGGTTATGGAATATCTGCGTTCCAACATCTGGAATAGCGAGGTTTCGCATGGACGTGGCGCATTTGATGCGATTTTTTTGAGAACCGGCATATAGCAACGCTCTATATACTCTTTTTTTAACGAAACAATAAAATCATCTATGGCTGGGAGGTTCATGTCAATTTCGTGGTCTGCCCTAACGGCTTCCCGTTTTTCCACTGAGGAGCACGAGAGTAGAAGGATAATCGGGACTAATAAAAGAAAGCGCATTGGGGCAATATAGAAAACGTTAATTTTTACTATTTACTATATTCCCACAAATGGTTTTTATTTATCGGAGTTAATCTGTGGCTGCAAAAAAAATGGTTCCGCCAAACAAGTCTTGTTTAAAGAGATTGCGTCAAGCTAAAAAAGCGAACGCAGCAAATCGTTCTACCCGTTCCGCTATTCGCACAAGCCTTGGCATAGTGCGAAAGGCAGAGACCAAAGAAGAAGCCTTAAAAGAAGTTCCAAGGCTCTACAGTATGCTGGATAAGGCCGCAGCCAAAAGGCGTGCCGGTTTTAGCAAAAATCGCGCTTCAAACTACAAGTCAAAGGTCGGGCAACGGCTGAACAAGCTACCTGCCGCTGCTGCTAAGGCTTAGAAAATCCCCACCGTATCCCTAATTTCCTGCATAAAAGGCTTGGCAATGGCCCTTGCTCGCTCTGTGCCATAAGCTAAAATCTTATCTATTTGCGTTGTATCTGCCAAAAGCGCATTATATTTCTCTCTAGGCTTTGCCAAATGCTCCTCCAGAAGCTCGCGCAAAGCCTCCTTTGCATGACCCCAACCCATACCCCCGGCAAGGTAGCGGGCTGCCAGAGCCGCGGCCTGTTCCTCGCCGGCAAAAAGTTTATACAGGGCAAACACATTGCATTTTTCCGGGTCTTTCGATTCTTCCATAGTTTGGCTGTTCGTCACAATTTTCCCGATTTTTGCCTTTAATTCCTTTGGCTCCAAAAAAATCTCTATTGTATTTCCATAAGATTTGCTCATTTTGCGCCCATCCAAGCCGGGGATAATATCCGTTTCCGCCTGAATAACAGGCTCGGGCAAAATGAAGATATTTTTGCCGTAATGCTTGTTGAAACGCTCTGCGATGTCGCGGCTGAACTCGACATGCTGTTTTTGGTCTTTGCCAACAGGAACCACATTGGATTTAAACATCAAAATATCCGCATCCATAAGGCACGGATAGCAGTAAAGCCCCATATTAACCCCGTCATCAGGGTCTGCACCAGCAGCTTGATTTTTAGCCACCTTGTCTTTGTAAGCGTGAGCGCGGTTCATAAAACCTTTTGGCGTAAAGCAAGAGAGCAACCAAGAGAGTTCAAAAATCTCCGGAACATCGCTCTGTTTGTAAAACAAGCCTTCTTCCGGGTTCAAACCCAAAGCCAGCCAAGTTGCCGCAACCTTGTAGGTATTGCTGCGCATCTCTTCCCTGTTATGCACGGTTGTTAAGGCGTGATAATCCGCTATAAAGTAAACGGTATCATATTTTTTTCGCAGTTCAAGCGCGGGCCGTATTGCCCCCAGATAATTTCCCAAATGCGGAGTTCCCGTGGGCTTAATGCCCGTTAAGGATATGAGTTTGGACATGAGGGGAATATAGTAAGTGTGAGTTTATATCGCCTGCGACAAATCAAAAACTATGTGTGAAAATTGGAATTTGTCCAGCTTGAAATCTTTGAATTGCGTCTTCATGGCGTAGTCCAATCTAAATGTCAAAAACTGCCATTTATAACGCAATCCCATTCCAAGAGACATCTCTTCTGACGAGTAGAAGGACTTATCCCTATCGTCTATGTGAACCCAATCCGTGAATTGCACAACCTGAAAACTTCTGAGCGGCCGCCACGGCGGAATTACTCTGAGTTCCTCGTTTATTCTATAATATTGCGGTGAACGCCCGGCCTCAAGGGAGGCAGTTGCATCTTCCGAATTTATTTTGTATGGGAACACGCTCCTAAAGCGATAACCGCGCAAGGTTCGGCCACCGCCTTGGTAAAAAACTTGAGCATCATCTTCTGAGGCTTTGTTATAAAAGACATTTCCGTAGCTAAAAGCAAATGCACTTAACAAATACCTTTTGAATGGGTATATAGGAGTATAAATATATGCAGAAGTTTCCGTGTAAAGAAACACATGCTCCATACTTATATTCCAAATCTCTGCAAGTTTTTTCACATTTTTCACTTTGCTAAAAGATTCATGTTGCAATTCTCCGCCAACGCCGAAACTTGGAGTAAGCCTAAAACCTTTAATCGGATTAAAGCTGTTATCCGTATAATCAAAAACAAGCCCGGTTTCGTATTTTAACTTAAAATAATCTTCGCCTTCCAACTTCAAATATTTAAGATCAAAAGTGTGTCGGTTACGAATGCGATTGGGATTAGCACTGGAAAGCCCAAACGATAAGTTAGCCCTGTTCAGCACTTCCCATCTTTCAACAATGCTATCCGGATCGGTCGGAGCAGGCAGTTGTTCATGGCTTAAAGATATTCGTTCATCAAGCCTTATAGCCGTTGGTATCCATGATACGCCGGTTCCAAAAAGCAGAGGATGAGCGTAATTGAGGGATAGTTCCTGGCGATTTTCCGCAAGTACGGTACCAAGCCCCATCTCATGAAGAGAACCGAATAAATTTCTATGCAAAGAAGAAAACGAAACCCCAAAACCATAAATCTGTTCAAAAAAGAACCTGTAATTCGCCTCTCCCGGAACCCTTTCATAAACGGTTAACGTGATATCCGAGAGTCCGTTTTCCTGCAAGGAATCTTCCAGTTTAACCTGCGAAAATAACTGGGTTGAAAATAATTTTGTTCTAAACGAATAATAATATTTTTCGTTTACTATGGAATCGTGTTCAATTTCCCACAGCTTGTTTAGCCAAGCTGTGTCTGAAAGCCCCGCTTCAGGCTCGGTTTGCCCGGGCAATAAACCGGAGCGAAAAGTTCTGCTGCTGAAATTCCCCATGCGAACCTGATGTTTAGGATCCGTAAAATAATGCACATTCACCTTCTTTTCTACGGTGTCTATATATTCCAAATGTTCAACGGTTATGTGCAAGTAACCGTCTTTCAGGTAAACTTCTCTTATGTTTTTTCGGTCATTGCTTATAATTTCAGAATCGTAAGCCCCGCCTTTTGAAACGGAGAGTTTATCCACGTCTATAAGGAAGGCACTCGAACCTTCCGCAAATACAATATTCGCATATCCAAAACTGTATTTTTCGCCTTCATATACGTTAAATGTATAAACTTCCACTTTTGCGGAATCTATTGTTTCCTGACTTATAGAAAGCGAAACATCTGCGCTGAAATAACCATTGCTTTGATAAAATTCATGTAAATTTCCCCTTGCCAATTTAATTATGAAACTTCGCCTCTCCGGTGAAATAACATCCATTTCCTCCGGCAGATCAAGCTGTTCTTTTAAAAAATTCTCGCTGAAAAATTTTGCTCCCTTAATATGCATTTTCCAAGCGGAAGTTTCCGCTGCATTGGAAAAAACCGACAACAAAAGGACTACGCAAAAAATTAACTTAGGCACGGAATCCAGCGTAATCACTAATTGCTATTTCTTTTTTGCTTTCACGCGCTTTACCGCTTCTTTTCCCGCTTTTTTCCCGGCTTGTTCTGCGGCTTCATCTGCGGCAGATTTCTTTTTCTTAGTAGGCTGCGCTACGGGCGGTGCATCTTCATCTTCATCATAAGTTGCTTTTTTCTTCTTTTTGGAACCGCCGCCGCTACCGCCGCCGTCTTTATTTATAAAGCCGTGTTTCCCCGGTTCAAAGCCTGCCGGAAAATTTGTCTTGTTATCGTACACAACTCCATCGGCTTGGAATTTATCCATTTTCGCACGAGACAGATTAGTTCCTGAAAAATCTACTCTGTCCAGTTTGGTATCTGCGTTGAACCTTGAGTTCTGCATATCGGCATCTACAAAACTCACTTGGCTCAGTTTCGCTCCCTCAAAATTTGCATTAACCATGGAGGCTTCGGCAAATATAATTCTGTCTAGAGTGGAATTTGCGAAATTCGCCTTTGTCAAATCGGCTTTTAGGAATTGGGAACGCTTCATATCGGTGCCATCAAAAACCGCTGATTTTAAATCCGATTTAACAAAATCGCACTTGTCAACAACCGCATCAAAGAAACTCGCTCCAACCATTTTGGTTTCTATAAACGTTGTGCTGCTAACCGTGCTCTTGTCAAACACAACACCGGTTATGGTCATGCCGTTGAAATCCATGTCTGATATGCTAGCTTGCGCAAAAATGGCCTTTTGCAGCTTTGTCTTTTTTAAGTTGGCATTGCTAAATGAAGTAAGAGAAAAATCCGCATTTGTGAAGTTGGCATTGCCGAATGTAGCCCCGGAAAAATCCACCCTCTGCAAACCGGCACCGGTGAAATTGGAATTGTTTAAATCCACGTCTACAAAGTTGGCATTGGTTAAATTGCATTTGGTAAAATTTGCGCCGTTAACCTGCGCACCTTTGAAGCTGGAACCTGCAAGCTCGGAGTTGGAAAAATCGGTTTTCTGAGCAACAACTCCGCCAAAATTGGCAGCGGTCAAGTCAACTCCTATAATCTTTGCGCCTGTTAAATCGGTATTCTTGAAGCTAAGACCTTCAGATACTTTCATCGCAGTGAGGTTCGCGTTCATAAGCGAAGCACCGGAAAAATTCGTTGATCTTTCTATGGTACCCTCACTGTTTAAAAGCGTTGCCCTGTAAAGGTTGGCGTTTTCAAGGTTAGCATCCGAAAAATCAACGCCTCGCATATCCGAACTTGAGAAGTTAGCTCCCGTCAGATTAGCACCGGAAAAATCCGGTGTTGTCAACATGGCGTTTTGGAATTTAGCTCCGCTAAGCTCCGCCTTTTTGAACACAGGGCTTACACCTGTGGCATTTTGAAAGTCCGCTCCCTCGGCTTGGGCATTATCAAAATGATACCCGTCGATACCCTTGGCTCTGAAGGAAGTGACTATCTCCTTGTTTCTCCAATCTGCTTGTTCGGAAACTTTTCCGCAAGAAATTAGGGAAATAGCAAACACCGATGCGGCTAAAAAACCGCTAAAAAAGCATTTTCGCATAGAATAACCCTTTTGCATACCTAATAAAAATACAAAAAAAAAAGGAAAAGCGGTAATTTTTTTTGTATTTTCACCATCTTATGCCAAATAGAGTAGTTGTAGGTTCGCAGTGGGGTGATGAAGGCAAAGCCAAAATCGTAGATTTTTTAACAATATACGCAGACATAATAATAAGATTTCAGGGTGGCGCTAACGCAGGACACACGGTAAAAGTGGAAGACAAGGAGTTTATTTTTCATCTGATTCCAAGCGGAATCATGCATCCGGACAAGATTTGCGTAATAGGAAATGGTGTTGTTTTTGACCCCAAACAGGCGATTTTGGAGATAAAAGACCTTGTTTCAAAGGGAATTTCCGTTGAAAACCGGATTTTGATAGCCGAAAATGCCCATGTTGTGTTACCCTGGCACATAACCAGCGACAAATTAAAAGAAGCCAGAGCCGGAAAGTCGGCTATCGGAACAACAGGGCGCGGCATTGGCCCCTGCTACAGCGACAAAGTGAACAGGCATGGGGTCAGGGTTGGCGATTTGCTCAACGAATCGGATTTAAGGCCTCGCATAGAGGCTATAGCCGAGTTCAGGAATGAGGAATTCAAAAGGATGTTCGGAGCGGATGCCATAGAGCCGGAGCCGGTGATAAAGGAGTACTTGGATTTTGGCGAGCAGTTGAGACCTTATATTTGCGATACCGTTTCTTATTTGCAAGAAAGCCTGGCGGCAAAAAAACAGATAATTTTTGAGGGCGCACAGGGAACTATCTTAGACGTGGATCACGGAACCTACCCTTTTGTCACATCTTCAAACACGGTAGCCGGCTATGCCAGTTGCGGTTCCGGAGTTGGGCCAACTGCGATAGAACAGGTAATCGGCGTTGTAAAAGCCTACACCACAAGGGTGGGCAATGGACCTTTCCCAACAGAACTCACAAACGAAATCGGAGAAACTCTCCGCAAAATAGGCGGGGAGTTCGGTGCCACCACCGGAAGACCTCGCCGCTGCGGCTGGTTTGATGCGCCTGTTGTTCGCAAGGCTGCTGCGGTGAACGGTTTAACGCACCTTGCCATAACCAAGCTGGACGTGCTGGATACTTTCAAGGAAATCAAAGTTTGCACAGACTATAAACTGGACGGCAGGGAAATTTTGCGGTTCCCAAACTGCTTGGCACAGGTAGCTCTTTGCGAGCCGATTTACGAAATCTTGCCGGGCTGGGAATGCTCAACCTCCGCTTGCCACACGTGGGCTGATCTGCCGCCGAATGCCCAAAAATATTTGACCCGAATTTCCGAATTGGCCGGCGTTAAAATTGCGGTGGTTTCCGTTGGTGCAAAGAGAGATGAAAGCATTGTGGTGGATTTGGAATAGGGGCGGCCAAAAATGAATGAAGAATCGCTTGAATCGCCTTTTAGCACTCCCTCCAAAATAAAGGAGCCTCAGAACAAGCTGCCAGACTATTCCGTTGAGGATTTGCCGCCGCATTTGCAAGAAACCGTTAAGGCACTCGGCTGGGGCGAGTTGA
The DNA here is from genome assembly GCA_001462225.1 of Fibrobacteria bacterium GUT31. Taxonomy (GTDB): domain Bacteria; phylum Fibrobacterota; class Fibrobacteria; order Fibrobacterales; family Fibrobacteraceae; genus Fibrimonas. Next base: position 14,473 of record LIUH01000058.1, read on the forward strand.
TGCCTGTGCAAAAAAAGACCATTCCCTATATGCTGCAAGGCAGGGATATGCTGATTCAGTCGAAAACGGGTTCCGGCAAAACCGGAGCGTTTTTGCTGCCTCTTTTGCAGGTGATAGTTCCGGAGCATATTTTTCCGCAGGTTCTCATTCTTGTTCCAACTCGCGAGCTTGCATTGCAAGTTCACGGCGAGGCGGAAAAACTCTCCAAAGGCCTCGGCATTCGCTCTTGCGCAATTTTCGGCGGGGTTGGTTTTGATGGGCAAATTCACGCTTTGAGAACCGGAGTGCATGTAATAGTGGCAACGCCGGGCCGTCTGTTAGACCACGCCCAAAGAGGGAACATAGATTTCGGAAGCATTCGCGACCTGGTTATGGACGAGGCAGACGAAATGCTAGGCATGGGTTTTTATCCCGATATGCAGCGCGTTCGCCGCTACCTGCCCAAACAAATTTCCTGCACCATGTTCAGCGCGACAATTCCCCAAACCGTAAAGAGCCTTGCTAGGGAATTTCAGCGCCCAAACGCAGATTTTCTTTCGCTTTCCTACGACCAGGTTATAGCGAAGAATCTGGAGCACCGCTACTACGCTTCCGATGCTATGGGCAAAGACTCTTTGCTGATAAAAATTCTTGAATGGGAAAACCCTGAAAGTTGCATGATTTTTTGCAATATGAAAAAGGACATTGCATATTTAGAACAGGTTTTGCGCGACTATGGCTTCCCGGTAAAAGCCCTTTCCGGCGATATTTCACAAGCCGAGCGCGAAAAGGTTTTGGGCGAATTCAGGGAAAACAAGTTAAAACTTTTGATATGCACGGACGTTGCCGCACGTGGCATAGATGTTAGCCATGTGACGCACGTTATTGTTTATGACCACCCAAGCGACCACGAGGTTTATGTTCATCGGAGCGGCCGCACGGCAAGGGCGGGCAGAAGCGGGCTTGCAATTTCCCTGATTACCCCTGTTGAAGAAATTGAAATTCAAAAAACCGCCGCTGATTTCGGCATAAATTTTATTAAAATGCTCCCAATAAACGAGGACGAACTGGCAAGCCGCATTCGCCAAAGAACAGAAGCAAAGCTGGACAGAGAACGCAGATTTTTGGGGCAAAAGCAAAATGAAAGAATACGCCGCTATTTGCCGCTGGTAGAAGAACTTTCGCAAAATACAGAGGGAAAGGAGTTGCTGGCATATCTGCTGGACTTGCACTATTGGAGAATTTAACCCCCAAACCCTTTGCACACCACCTTATGCAAATACGGAGGTTCGCAATCCCACATAACGGAAGACACGCTCTGCTTTGCGGAGCAGCTCTGCTGTTCTGCGCAATCAGACTGGCAGTATAACCACAAAGTTCCGTTTTTCACCTGCTTCCTTGAGCCGAATTTCAGCCATTCCTTTGTATATGAATGAATGGGATTTTCCAATATCCTAACCGCTTCGCCTTCTTCAACAAGCTTGTCTGCGCAAAAAACGGCAATACGTGCCCTGCAAAATTGCAAGACTTTGGCTTTTTGCAAAATGCTATCCCTTTTGCTCGCCAAATAAACTATGCAATCGGTTACGCCACTTCTGAGCAACCCCTGCAAAAAATCAAATGGCCTGCACACATCAAAAAATCCGCATTCCGGTTCTTCTATGAAAATCGCTGTGCTTGTGTTGAGCGAACAGAGCCAGAGCGAAATTTTTTGCAAATCGGGCGGAGAAATTTTGGAAGGCTTGCTGTAAAGAATACGCTTATCTATGCCATAGCCCGTAGCGTGATTTTCAAGTTGTTTCTTTGTTACGCCGGGAGATAAATCAAGCGCGAAAGCACCTATCGTTCTGTGCGGAGGAAAAGATTCCGTAGCGTTTTTCGGCAATAACACGGATTTGAATGTCTCTTTGTTTTTTATGCGCTGCCCGTCAATTCTAATGGAATCTGCGGAATTGCATCCTTCTTGCAAAAATCCGGCAAGGGTGCGCAAAAGCCTTGTGTGGCAGGTTTCACCCGCTAAAAATAAAAAATCATTTTTTTCCAAGCTCAGGGAAAAAGGCTTTATATTATCTGCAATGAAAAAATCAACAAAGGAAACAGCCATGTTATTTATGCGGTAATATGCGTCTAAGCGTTAAAAAAAATACATTCACAACCAAAATAAATATAAAAGCGCAAAGAATGCTGCCGTAAAACAGCGGAAAATCATTTAATTCGGAAGCTGTTTTTATGGTGTTTCCAAGCCCGTGGATTTGCAATTTAGCTTCAAAAAACAGTAAAACAATGAAAATAATAGGTGCCAAGAAACTCCAATAAAATGCTTGGCGCGGCAAAGCGGCAAATTTGGCTTGCCTTGCGATTTTTTTCCTATCCATACGCAAAAAACGGGATAATTTGCTGAAATTGCTGTTTATTTTTCTTTTTGCGGTCAAAAAGAACAAAAAAATACCGAGTGAGCAAAGGCAAATCGCCAAAACGAACAGAAACTTATAAAAAGAATGCGGAAAAGACGCAAAAATGAAGTGCTGAACCGTTTGCGGATAATCAAAATCCGAAAAGCCAAGCGTCCCCTTGGCAAGTAACGCTTTCAGGTAGGTGAAAAAATCAGAAAAACTAAATGCCAAGCTCTGCAGCAACGGCGCGTATCCCTTTTTTATCTATGGTTCTAAGCCCTTGGGCACTGATACGTAAGCGAACCCAGCGGTTTTCCTCCGGGATAAAGAAATTCTTTGTACGCAGGTTAGGCAACAGCTTAACCTTTTTTTTGCGATTGGAATGAGATACGCGATTTCCCATTAATCCCTTTTTTCCTGTAACTTCACATATGCGGCTCATATCATTCTCCAAGATTCAAGCGTAAATTTAGCAATTTTTTGCGGTTTTGTCAAGGGAAAACTTAACTACATGGAAAACTTAACTACATTGTTAGGAAATTTAGTTTTTTTCTACATTGCTCCAAATGCGTCTATCCATTCTCCACCTGATAATCGCAACTCTCTTAACCGTTGTTTTTGTGATATTTGTATTCACAAAATGGCAAAACAAAAATGCGCAAATCAAAATATTGAATAACGAAATTTCAGCCATGCACGCAAAAATCAATGGCGTTGAAGAACTGGGAACAAAAGTTTTGGCCTATGTTCGCATCAGCAGGGGGTTGGATATTTTGGCAGGCAAAAGGTTATCTGATAAGCAAAAAAATATTTTAACGAAAAAATTGCTCGCTATTTCAGCCGATTACAAAATAGACCCCGTTTTGATTTTGGCCGTTATCAGGAACGAAAGCCGTGGAAACCCAAATGCAAGAGGGACTTATATATCCGGCGAAGAATCAGGGGCGTTGGGGTTAATGCAGGTAAAATACGAGTCCGCTTTGGAGGTTGCCGGTTCTGTTGGGGTAAAAATAAATTCCCCTGAAGACTTATTTATCCCGGAAAAAAATCTGATGGTCGGCACGGCGTATTTGCTTCGCTTAATAGCCAAATACAAAGATCTGCAACATGCTTTAATAGCCTACAACGTAGGGCTTGGAACTCTAGACGAAAAACTAAAAAGCGGTGCCGCATTGCCTAAAAGGTATTACAGCAAAGTTATGCAAGATTATAAGTTTTTGACGGAGAATATTTTCAGTGATAAACGTTGACACTTGGAAGCAACGCCAACGCCTGCACTACAAAGTCCGGGACTTCTTCTTAAAGCGGGGTCTTTTGGAAATTGACGCTCCAATGCTCTCTGCGGCAAGCGGCACGGATCCGCAATTGGATTATTTTGAAACCATCCCCCCAACGCACTATTTGACCACAAGCCCGGAATTTTTTATGAAACGGCTTTTGGCAAGCGGCTTCGGAGATATATTTTGCCTAACACACGCTTTTAGAAAAGGCGAAATCGGCGAGCGGCACAACCGTGAATTTAACATAGCGGAGTGGTACAGAATAGGATTTTCCGCAGAAGATTTGCAACAGGAAATTTTAGATTTGGTCAATGAAATAACAGGTTTGGATTTGCATTTGAAAAGAACAACATGGGAACAACTCTTTGAAAATGCGGATATGGAGAAATTAAAAGCAGAACACAAAGGCTGGACTTTGGAAGAAATTGAAGATTACGCCATGAGCACAATTATAGAACCGAATCTGGGAAAAGATTGCGCAGAATTTATTGTCGGCTATCCGCCGCAAAGAGCGGCTCTTGCAAAAATTCGCAATGGCATTGCATACAGATTTGAACTTTACATAAACGGAATGGAACTCTGCAACGGCTATGAAGAACTTACAGATGCAAAAGAACAAAAAAAACGCTTTTCGGAGGATTTGGAAAAACGAAAGCAAATCGGCAAACCGATACCGAAAATAGACGAAATTTTTTTAGCCGCTTTGGAAAAAGGAATACCCGAATGTTCAGGCGTAGCACTCGGTTTAGACAGGCTTTACATGCTCGCTCTGAGAAAAAAGAATATTAACGAAGTGCTGTTTGTTTGAATTTTCTACTTTCCCCCCCATGTATCCTCTTTTTGCATTGCCCATAGCTTACCTTCTGGGCTCTATTCCAAGTGCGGTTTGGTTTGCAAGAATTTATAAAGGCATAGATATTCGGGAACACGGCAGTAAAAATGCCGGTTTGACAAATGTATTCAGGGTCTTGGGGTGGAAGCCGGCAATACCGGTTATTTTGGTTGACTTATCCAAAGGCTTCTTTGCGGTTTTTATCGCAAAATTGTTGAACCTCGCAGAAGACGGCTCTCAAATCTATGAATGGCTGCCGATTACCGCCGGTTTGCTTGCGATTTTTGGGCATAGCTTCACCTGCATGGCCGGCTTTAGAGGCGGAAAGGGAGTTTTAACCGCCCTTGGCGTATTCCTCGCATTGCATCCTGTGCTTGCCTTAACCTGCTTTGCATTTTGGGGGCTTTTGTTTGCCGCAACAAAATATGTCTCTGTAGCGAGCATCGGTGCCTGTGCATTGCTGGCTGTACTTGCGACTTTCGGTTATTTCTCTGAAATTTTGCCTGTTTATAAACCGGATAATATTTATATTCTGGTTTTGTCTTGGCTGGTATCGGTTTTTGTTATTGTAAAGCATAAAGCCAATATGGTAAGGCTTTGGAACGGCACGGAAAACGGGTTCGGAAAAAAGAGGAAAATATGATAGACGAATTGCATGAAGAATGCGGAGTGATGGGTATTTTCAACGGCGAGAACATAGTCCGGAATTTGGCTACGGGACTTTACGCCTTGCAGCATAGAGGGCAGGAAAGCGCGGGCATTGCCGCCACCGATGGCGAAAAAGTGCGGGTGAGCAAAAATATGGGCCTGGTGGCAGACCTTGTGGAAAAGGGTAAACTGGAAGACATTGCCGAAAACTGTTTCGCCGCCATTGGGCATGTTCGTTACAGCACCACCGGTTCCCGCACGCTTGCAAATGCACAGCCGATGCTTGTATCCTGCAAATGGGGCTACCTTGCAGTGGCGCATAACGGCAATATCACCAATGCTCATGAGCTTCGCTCGGAGATGGAAGCAAACGGGCATATTTTCCAGAGCACATCGGATTCGGAAGTTCTTTTGCACGAGATTTCACGCACCAAAGCGAATAATCTGCCGGAAGCTATTCGTACAGCGGTAAAAAAATTCAAAGGCAGTTTTTGTCTGATATTTTTAACTATAGACTCAATGTATGTGGTAAGAGACGGACTCGGTTTTCGTCCCCTTTGTTTTGGCAAGAGAAATGATTCATGGGTTTTTGCAAGCGAGTCCTGCGCATTTGATTTATTGGGAGTGGATTATGTTAGAGATGTTCAACCCGGCGAATTTTTATCCATAAATAAAAACGGCATTCATCAGGAACAGTTGATTAAAAAAAGCAGAAAAGCGTTTTGCATATTTGAGTTTGTATATTTCGCCCGCCCGGACAGCAAAATTTTTGAACAAAGCGCGGACAAAGTTCGCCGCAAAATGGGAAAGAAGCTGGCGGAAGAAAGCCCCGTTGAGGCGGATATAATCATTCCTTGCCCGGACAGTTCAACAACCGCTGCTCTCGGTTATTCTCATGAGAGCGGTATTCGCTTTGAGATAGGGCTTTTGAGAAACCACTATGTCGGCAGAACATTTATAGATCCTTCTCAGAATATAAGGGAGCAAAAGGTAAAATTGAAATTCAACACCATAAGCGGCGTGTTAAAAGACAAAAGGGTATGCTTGGTTGATGATTCCATTGTACGCGGAACGACCTTGAAAATAATTTGCAAAATGTTAAGAGAAGCCGGGGCAAAAGAGGTTCATATTCGCATTGCAAGCCCGCCTGTAAGGTATCCGTGTTTTTTTGGGATGGATTTTCCAAGCCCGGCGGAATTGGTGGCAAATGCTTTGGACACGGAAGAGGTGGCTAAAATGCTCGGTGTTGAAAGCCTTGGTTATTTGAGTGTTAAGGGAATGCGTGAATGCACAGGTGCACCGGATGATTTTTGCGGAGCCTGTTTTGATGAAATTTATCCGGAAGAATTCAGCAATACGAATAAATGCAGATGCGGAGAATTGCCATGAACATTAACATTCCGCCGGAAGTAAGGTTAGCGATACTTTTTACCTCTGTTTTTGCCATATCGCTTTTCGCAGGGGTTGTGATAATTATGAATTCGCTCGGCAACATGGCGAATCATTTAAGGCGAATGGAATTTATAATTTCCAAAGAGATCATTTTGCGTTACAACCGTCAAGTTAATTACTATAAGCAACAAAAGCAGAGGAACATAGCCCAGCAAGAGCGAGAAAAAAGGCAAGCGGCTTTGCTGGAAATTCCTTTAGTGCGCACCGCAGAGCAGAAGAGGAAGGAGAGGTTGTAGGTGGAAATAGTACTTGGCGATTGCAAAAAAGAATTAAAAAGCATTGGAGAAAATTCCA
>LIUH01000059.1 GCA_001462225.1 Fibrobacteria bacterium GUT31
ATGAACTCTTCGTCTTCGCTGGTAGTCTCGCCCGCTTCAAGCAGCAGTATGATGAGGTCCGCCCTCTTTATGGTATCGAGGGTTTTCTCGACGACGAGTTTGTCAATGCCTTCACAGTCAGCCAATTTGAAACCGCCGGTATCGATGAGGCGCAGGGGCTTCCCGTCGAGCAGGCAGTCCGCCTCAACGGGGTCGCGCGTAACGCCGGGCGTCGGGTCGGTGATTGCCCTGCGCTTGTGGAGCAGTCGGTTAAAAAGCGTAGACTTCCCCACATTGGGTCGCCCGGCGAGAACTACGGTTGGAAGGTTGCGGTATTTTTGGCTTGTCACGGGGTTTATGGTAGCAGATGGGGGTCGAAGAGGGAAGGCGTTGGGGACAGAGCTCGATTTTTGGCAGTTTCTTGAGGGGCAGAGGATTTACCGACCTGTTGAAACTGTCGAATAAGTAAATTCCAGTTTCATGCTTTTTTATGCAGATCTACTTATTCGACAGCCTCGTTACTCCGCCTTCACCAAAAAAGTGTATATGCCCTGTGTGCTCTGTCGTTGCGTAATTTTGATGAAGTACGTTTCACCAGAAGTTGCAGGATTAAAATTGACCAAAGAATTAGACCCTTCACCGTTATTGTCATCCTGATCGCCCCCCCATAACCAATGCGAAGACGTTTCTCCTCCTGGATAAACATCCATGTATGTGTCCACCACATTACCTGTAGTTTCAAAAGTTACAGAGTTGCCTGTGCCAAAGAAAGTAAACCACTGTTCACCGTTCAAGTTTATATTATGGGATGTAGAGTTCCCAACCGCAACGGTTTTGGCATTATACCGTGAACTGCCATCGCCGTCACCATATCGCACATTAAAAGTGTATGTGCCGGCGTTGCCGGTAATATTGATATAGTACGTTGTACCTGATACCGTAAAAAAACTGATTGGGTTATTATTAGAATAACTACTTGATTCATTATTTCCGGTAAAAATGGACATTTTTGTATCTACCACATTACCTTCAGTTTCAAAAAACACACGATTACCTGTACCTTCAAACTTGAACCAATGCGTACTGATTGAATTGATGATATGGGAAGATGAATTGCCCAATGAAACTGCTATGGGATTAGTGCGTATATTGGCGGTAGGTTGTTTTACCAAAAAATCATAAGTTCCGCTGGTTTGGTTTCGTGTTGTAATTTTGATGAAGTATGTTGTTCCCGAAGTCGTTGAAGTAAAACTGACCAAAGAATTAGACCCTTCACCGTTATTGTCATCCTGATCGCCGCCCCACAACCAATGCGAAGACGTTTCTTCTCCTGGATAAACATCCATAAATGTATCCACCACATTACCTGTGGTTTCAAAGATCACGGGGTTTCCATCTGCTGCGAACTTGAACCAATATTCCCCGTTCAAGCTGATGCTATGAGAAGACGAATAACCCACTGTTACTGATACAGCCTTTTCTCGGGTGGTGCCGCTGCCAACTCCACTGTTACTGCCAGTTCCGCCACTGCCGCCAGTTTTGCCACTGCCGCCGTCGTTATCATTGTCATCTGTGTCATCGCTGTCGCCGCAGGCTGCCATTGAAAACCCTATTACCGCAACAAGAACGATAAGCCCGATCATCTTTATAAAACTCTTCATGCTGAACTCCTTTCTCCATAATTCTTTTGCGCATCAACTGCGTATTTCTTATAATTATTCCAAAAATTAGATATTGTCAATAGTTTATTAAATATTATCATGTGTCAAATATACGCCTTAAATACTACCATAAAAACCAATTATGGCTGACAAAGCGCTGGCTATACGAAAAACTTTAGCAACTAATATCAAACGATTTCGGGAAATGGAGGGTATAACCCAGGAAAATCTTGCGGAAAAAGCTGGTATTTCTACGCCTATGATGTGCGATATTGAAGGCTGTCGGACATGGATAAGCGATAAAACGTTGGCAAGGCTTTCAACAGCATTAAAAATAGAAACATACAGGTTATTTTTTCCCGATGAAATAAGCGAAGATGATAAATCCAAACTGCTGGCAAAAGAAATTACCCAGGAATTTTTAAGGCTGCAAAAAATCTATAATAACGATGTAGAAAAAATTCTGAAAAAACGGGGTTTGCACTAAAAACGAGGGACAGAGCTTCATATCCAGCTATGAAGACTTTCCTCTTTTTCTAACCATTTTTACAAAGGCAAGAAGATTCTGATCCCTGACAATGGCGAGCATAGCAAGCCCAATCAGGATGTAGACGATTGTGTTGATTGTCAAAGGTATTCCATAAGAGATTATCCGCCCTTTTCCCGCGAAAAATTCCCGCAATAAAGGAGAAAGAAAGCGAATGGGAATAACTGCCAAGGCAGAAAGGACGGACAGCTTCAATATGTAGAACAAAGCAGAGCTAAGCTCTGTCCCCAGAGTAATATTGGGGTTCTTTTTTAGAAAAACTAGTAGCAAGATGGTGTTTACAGCACTGGCGAGGGACAGAGCTAAAGCAATGCCCGCGCCCTGAAACGGCCCAACCAGGATAGCTGCAAGGCAAATGTTGACGGCAAAAGAGATTATGCCGGCCAAAGTAGGGGATTTAGTATCGCTTTGGGCGTAAAAAGCTGGAGCTAGGATGCGGTTGAGGGCGATGAAGAAAAGTCCGGGCATATGGAAAGTGAAGGCTGATAGGGTGAGGCTGACTGATGTTTCGTCGAAACTACGGCTTTGGAAGAGCAGACGAATCAAGCTCTGTCCCTCGACAAGTGAAAAAAACGTAATCGGGATGGAAATCAGAGCAATAATGTTCATTGACGAAACCAAACGCTTGTTATAAATGTCCCATTGAGACGTTTTTGCGTATTCGGCAAGATTTGGAAGCAGCACTGTCCCTATTGAAACCGCAAAAACGCCAAGAATCAGTTCCTGAAGCCGAAGCGAGTACTGAAGGCTTGATACGACGCCCTCGCCTGCTCTGCCTGCCAGCGCTGTGGAGACCAGATCGTTTAGCTGATAGGCTGCCATTCCGATTATGGTAGGGCTGATCAGGCGCAGTACTTTACGTGTGCCGGGGTTAGTAAATGCGCGTTTTAAGCTGGTAAAAAAGAAGCTCTGTCCCCGCTTTAGGACAAAGGGCAGTTGAATCGCCGCTTCCAAAAAACCACCGATAAAAATACCAACAGCCATTGCCCGTGCGGGGTTTTGAGTGAAGGGGCTCAATCCATAAGCGCATAAAATAGTAACAATATTCAGCAGAATCGGTGCAAAACCCGATGGGGTAAAAATATTAAAGCTGTTTAACACCCCTTGAAACAGCGCCGCTAGCGATATGAATCCAAGAAAAGGAAACATTACCCTCGTAAGAATGACAGTTTCGTTGTATTCTTCCATACCGAAAAGACGGACAATGGGCGGAGCCGCTAATATTCCTGCCATAACCATTAAAGTCACGAAAAAAGTCAAAAAAGTGAAAATACTTGATAAAAATTCCCTTGTTTTTTCCCTGTTGTTTTCCAGCAGGTACTCTTTGAAGGTGGGAATAAAGGCAACAGAGATAGAACCTTCCGCAAAAAGACGGCGAAACAGGTTGGGCAACATAAAAGCTACAGAAAAAGCGTCTGATAAGGCGCTGGTTCCAAGAAGACTTGCTTTGGTCATCTCACGAAGAAGGCCTAGAATTCGGGAAATCAATGTGAGGAGGGACAGAGCTGATCCGTGACGAACAAGGGAACCTGCTGTTTGATGAGGATTGGTGGGTTGGGTATTGTTATTGATAGCAGTCTCGCTTGAAACGGTTTCCTTGGGGACAGAGCTCAATTTTTTTCCCATATTACACCCTATAAATCCCTTGATATATCCTTATTTAGTATAACTTTGTTTCATTTTTTAGCTCTGTACCCACAGGAAGATTATATATTAAAAAGGGAAAATAGGGGACAGAGCTTTTTTGATTTTTTTTACTACAGAGTAAAGCACCATGCATCTGCGCGCCATATATAGGTATGCGTTTA